>JAEYZV010000257.1 GCA_023427865.1 Acidobacteriota bacterium | reverse complement strand
TCCGCGCCGGCCGAACCGTCGGCCTGAATGAACGATCGGGCGCTCAGCGCCCGACCTGCCGCTCCACCTGCCTGGGCCGCTGCTGGGCGAACGTGAACATCCACGCCACTTCCTGTTCGAAGCGTTCGTTGTCGAACGGCTTGCTCGGGTCGGCGAGGGCCGCCTCCCGTATCAGCGCCGCCTGCTGGACGATCTCCAGTTCGAGCCAGCCGTTGCCCGTGCCCGGGGCGATCTCGGTGGCGACCGCGACGCATCGGCGAAGCGCCGCGGCGTAGGCCTCGCGGAACTGCGGGTAGTTCATGGCCGTCGAGAGCAGCACGTTCTCCTCCATCCCCGCGTACACGCTCCGATCGAGCTCACGGAAGTTCACGTCCTTGTCCCACGGGATGAACTGGAACCGCTCGCTCTCGGCGAACCTGTAGAAATAGAAGTTGTTGATGCCCCAGTCGCCCGCGAGCCCGTCGTGGTCGGCAAGGAACGACTCGACCGCCAGGTACGCCATCAGGTGGCCGACGTCGAAGTACCGTTCGAGCATCTGCGGCCATTCGACCAGCGAGGTGCGGTTCACCGCGGTGATCATCTCGGTGATGGTGCCCCAGAGCTGGGCGGGAGGGTCGTCCTCGCGGGTCTCGGGCTTGAACATCGTGGCGTAGCGCAGCGGGTCCCCACCGAGCCATGTGAATCGGTAGTCGCCATCCCATTCGAAATCGTAGAGGTAGCCATCGTCTTCGCCGAACCTCGACTCGAGGAAGACATCGTCTACGAGCTCGACCTGGGCATAGAGACCGAGGTACTCGCCGTTGACGTACACGCGGGCGTGTACGGCTCGCGGGCCCGTCACGCCCATCCGCTCGTACAGGCGGGCGGTGACGGTTTCCTTGAGCATCGCCGGGTCCTGCCGGAAGTTGTCCAGCGTGAAGCCCTTCAGGCCGGCGAACCGCTGCCCGCGAACGAACTCGTTGAAGTCGACCTTGAGCGCGGGCTTTCTCGCGTCGCGGCTGCCCGACCCGCGCGAGCGAATCCCCACGTTGCGGATTACGTGTCCATCCCAGGACACGTCGGCCGGGTAGTACGTGTTCGAGAGGTAGTTCTCACGCAGGCGCGCCCAGTCGGCGCTGTGCAACTCGAGCCGTACTTCGTGAAGGCGACCAGGTTCATAGAGCGCCGTAACGCGTTCGTCCTCGGCCGGGGCCTGAGCCTGTGCCGGGCCGGAGACGCACGCCGTCAGCATCAGCATCGTCGCAAGGGCGCGGGTCGAAAATCGCATCGGTGCCTCCAGGGTCCACCGAGTCGTTTCGTCGCCGGCAGGTGCGACGAGCGGCAGCGGGGGACTGCCGAACTCGATGTCGAGAACACGACTACCACCCGATGGTCGCGTGCGGCGGCAGGTCCCGTCATCACCCAAACGAGGTAGGCGGCACCAGGGCGCGGGGACCAACGTGTGATGAACACCCGGGTTCCCCTGGCCCCCGCGGCCGTGCTATCAGGAGGAACACTGGAATCGCGTGCGCCGGGACGGTGTGGCCGGCTGCGGCATCCATGTACGTGGAGAGGCGTCCGCCATGACGTGCGTCGACATGACGAGGTCCGCGTTCGAGCACGACACGGAGCAGGAGGCCATCGCGCGCCTGTACGACGCCGCCCTGGGCGACGCGCCGTGGAATCGGGCGCTCGACGCGGTCGGCCGCAGCGTCGGCGCGACGAGTGTGGTGCTCTTCTCGGACGTACCCGGCACCCGCACGTCGATCGTGCTCGGTTCCGTCTCGCTCGACGCAGAAGCGGCCGAGCCCGCACAACCGCCGGTTCCCGCGATCGTGCGGCACGATCACGCGCTGTGTGTACTGGCCGCTGCGGACACGCGAGCGGCCGAGTCGCTGATGCCGTCGCGGCCACGGGTCGATGACGGTTGGGTGCCCACGTTCTCCTTGTGGGCGTTCCGCACCCGCGAGCACGTCGCGTTCGGCACCCGTGAGCACGACGTGTTCGGGCGGGTCCAGGTGCACTTCCGGCGCGTGGCCCGCATCGCGGCGCATGGCCGGATCGGCGAGGCGTTGTCCGCGGCGTGGTACGACCTTGCCGAGCCGCTCGGATGCGGCGTGGCACTGCTCGATGCCAGTGGACGCGTGCTGCACGCCAACGGCGTGTTCGAGCGCATGTGCGCCGCCGGGGATGGGCTCGCGGCACCGCGGCGCACGTTGGCAGCCACCGGTCCGAGTGCCGCCAGGCTGTTGCAGTTGATCGCCGACACCCTCGGCGGTGCGCCCGGTGGCTGCCTGGACGTGGTGCGGCCATCAGGGCGCCCGCCGTACCGCGTCCGGGTGACGCCGTTGCTGCGCGCGGTACCCGCGATCGGCCTGAACATCCCCCGCGTGTCTGTGGTGGCTGAGGACCCGGCGGTGCGTCACGAACCCAGTGAACTCGCGCTGCAGCGGCGCTATGGGCTGACGCGCGCCGAAGCGCGGCTCGTCGCGCGGCTGCTCGACGGAGCCACGGTCGGCGATACGGCCGCGCAACTCGGCATCTCGTTGAACACGGCCCGCACCCACCTCAAGCACGCCATGGCGAAGGCCGGCGTGTCGCGCCAGGTCGAGCTCGTACGCCTGCTGCTCTCGCAGAGCTGAAGCCAGGGCCCGACATCTCCGTCCCGGCGGGCGAGGCCCGACGGCGGTACGAATTGCTGCCGACGGGGCCGTTCGACCGGTCCGACGGTCGGCGGGTCTACTGCGTCGTGATCGACACGACGGCCGAAGCGGCCCCGGGGCCCAGGCTGTTGTAGGCACGGACCCGGTACCAGTACTTCTTCCCGCTCGCGAGTCCGCTGTTGGTATACGACGTGCTGTTCACGTCTCGCGTGGACACGCGGCTGAACGTCACGCCATCCGCAGACCGCTCGACATGGAAGCCGTCCTCGTTCATCGAAGAGTCCTGCCACGTCAGCACCACGGCGGACGTCGGCTTGGAGGCGCTCCGCTTGGCGACAAGGCTTGCCGGTGCGGCCGGCACGCTGCCCTCGGGCGCCAGGGTGACCGCCACCACGTTGCTGTACTGGCCGGTGCTCGTGCCGTACACGGCCCGGACGCGGAACCAGTACTTGCTGCCACTCTTCAACGCCTTGTTGTACCAGGTCGTGCTGCCCGCCGACCTCGTCGTCACGCGAGCGAACGTGGTGCCGTCCGACGACCGTTCCACCTGGTAGCCGGTCTCGCCGGCCACGTTCGTCCACGACAGGCGCACCGAATTGGTGGGATCGGACGAGAGCGCAGCGCCGGTCAGCGTCACGGCTGGCGTGGTTGGCGCCGCGACCAGCTCGTACGCGCCCGCGTCCGGTGCCGCCCCCTGCGGACGCGTGGTGCCGATGCGATCCGTCGTGATGCCGACGATGGGAGTGCCCTTGTCAACCGCGGGCGACCCGGCCGCGAGCCGATAATCGTGGGCGCCGGCAGCGGCGAACGCGCTGCTCGCCACGGCGAAGTTGCCGGCGTCTGGCGGCGCCTCCTTCGGCAGCGCGCTGCCGAGGATCACTGTGTTGCGCACGTCGAGTCCGGCCCAGTTGGAGTTCGCATCCTTGAACGGCTGGCCCACGCCCCCGCCGAAGGTCACATGCGAGACCTCGACCTGCTCGATGTAGTCCTCGTACCGGATGCCGTACGACACGTCGTGCACGACCGTGTTGCGCAGGTGCACCCAGGCGCCGCCGTTGTCGCCCGGTCCACGCACGCGGAACGCGATGAGCGAATCGCGCACGGTGACGCGATCGAACGTGGCGTCGACGTTCTCCTTGATGTTGAAGGCTGCCATGTTCGACACCAGGCCCTTGCGGAAGCCATAGGCCATGCTGTCGCGCACGACGAGCGAGGCTCGCGGCGCCGAGCCGTGGGTCTTCGTGTCGATGGCGTTCTCGCCGGGAACGACGCCCGCGGCAAATCCGTTCTCGGCCGCCGGCAGCGGTGCGAGTGAGAACGTCGATCCCTCGATCAGCACGTCGTCCCATCCGGGAAGGCTGCGCGACGGGTCGAGCTGAATCGCATCGCCGGAGAACGTCCCGATCTCGACGTTGCGGATCGTCAGGCGGCGCACGGCCCCGGCCGCGATGCCGTGCGCGTCTTCCCGCTCGCCGCTCCACCACAGGCAGCGGTTGATGCGCGTGCCCTCGATGAGCACATCCTCGGGCGCCGCCATGTCGATGCAGTCACGGCTGCTCCGTCGCACTTCGGCGTTGCGGAGCACGAAGCGATCGCCAGCGCTCGACACCTTCACCGCGTCGGTGGCCGCGTACTGGCCATCGAACACGAGGCCGTCGATCACGATGTGGGGGTGATTGACCTCCAGCAATCGCCCGGCGCGCGACACGAGGGCGCTGCGCGCCGCACCCGCGGCCTTGATCGTGATTGGCGCACCTGCAACTCCGCCACGGACGGTTGCCAGTCCCTCGGCGTAGGTCCCTGCCGCGACGAGGACGGTGTCGCCCGGCTGGGCCGCCTGCAAGGCTTGCTGAATTTTGCCGAACGGTGCGGCAGCAGACCCGCTGCCGGTGCCTCCCGGAGCGACATGCCATTGCTGCTGGCCGACCGCGGCAGGAACGGTCACGGCCATGGCCAGGGTGACGACGAGGGCCGAGGCGGCCTGAATGCCGGGACGACCGGAGCGGGCAGGCGGATGGGGATCGTGTGTTGGTGCTGACACGAGGTTCCTCGCAGCGGCGCACGAGCGCCGCGCCGATGACATATATGTTGTTGAGGTGGCTCCTATTCGGGAGGCCAGACACACCAGCCGACGCGCTGGATGCCGCCAGAAGTACAAAACTGCTGCCAGAAGCTGAGGCTCGGATTTCAGAGATGTATTCGCGCCGCCGAAGCCGCGCAGTGTCGGTACATGGTCTGTAACTTCTGCAATCCGTCAGGGCTGGTCGACCGAGAAACCCAGGGGATAGGTCGCCGGCTACGTACGTAGCCGTCGGGCCTCGCCCGACAGACGGCCGTCGCGGGAGCCGCGACGGCTACGGAGCCCCCGGAGCACCGCGGGCCGCACTCCCGCGCACGGCTTTCGCCCTACGTACGTAGCCGTCGGCCTCGCCCGACGGGACGGGCGCCGCGGGCCGCACTCCCGCGCACGGCTTTCGCC
>JAEYZV010000154.1 GCA_023427865.1 Acidobacteriota bacterium | reverse complement strand
AGAGCATGTCCTCGCTGTCCATGGCCTCGGGCTCGCACCACTTCTCCACGTCCTGCACGATGCGGTGGTACCAGTGGTCGCGGCCTTCGGTGACGTGCACCGGGAAGCGATCCGACGAGTCGCGCTTGACGATCAGCACGTTACGGATCGAGGGCGTGTGCTTCAGCGCCTCGTCGGCGATCTGCTTGAGCGGCAGCAGCGAGCCGCGACGGTAGCCACCATCGGCGGTGACGAGCAGCGAGCACTGCGAGTCGTTGATGCGGTCGGCGAGCGCTTCCGCGCTGAACCCGCCGAAGACGACCGAATGGATGGCGCCGATGCGGGCGCAGGCGAGCATCGCGATGGCGAGCTCCGGGATCAGCGGCATGTACATCGCCACCCGATCGCCGCGCTTGACGCCGAGCGACTTGAGGACGTTGGCCGCGAGGTTCACCTCGCGCTGCAGGTCGAAGTACGTGAGCGTGCGGCGGTCCCCCGGCTCACCCTCCCAGATGATGGCGGCCTTGTTGCGACGGCCGTTGCGGACGTGGCGGTCGACGCAGTTGACCGACGCGTTCAGCTTGCCGCCGACGAACCATTTCGCGTGCGGCGGGTTCCACTCGAGGACCGTGTGGAACGGCTCCATCCATTCGAGCTGCTCGGCCTCGGCTTTCCAGAATGCCTCGGGATCGGCCGCCGCCCGTTCGTAGATGGAGGGATCGCTGATGTTGGCCTGACGCGTGAACGCCTCGGAAGGAGGGAAGGTGCGTTGCTCGTCGAGCAGTGCCTGGATTTCGTGAGTGGAGGGCTCCGCCATGGGGCGGAATCGTATCAAAAAGGCAGAAGTCAGAAGTCAGAACACCTCAGACTTCTGCCTTTCCCCTATTCGGGCATGTGCGGTCGCGTGCTGTCGGCGAACCCGGGGACCGGGGGCGGCGGTGGAGGCATCGAGGGCTTGAAGAGGGCCGTGCCGAGCGCGCCGCCAATCGCCCCGAAGATGGCGTTGATCACCAGCGTCATCAGCAGCCCCAGGAACATCAGTGCCCCGCCGACGCCGCCCCGGCTCAACTGCTCGAGCATGCCGCGCACTTCCGGAGGCATGTCGCCGCCGCTCTGCTCCAGCACCTGGCGCAGCGCGTCGCTGCCGAGCGGGCCCATGATCATCTGCACCGGGATGGCCACGAGCGTCCCGACGACGGCGCCGACGAGCCCGGCGAGCAGGCCGACGATCGCGCCGTCGGCTGCCTCGACCGGCGTGGGCTGCGCCTGCTGCAACAGGTAGGTGGCCAGCAGGCCGCCGAGGATCACCCACAGGCAGCAGAGGCAGTTGCCCGCCGACACCACGGGAAGCGCCGACAGAACGCCGATCACCAACCCGCCGAGCAACGCCGGCTGCAGCTTCGATGCGCGCATGGGTGCCCATCGTAAATGCAGTCGCGCCGCGGCGCCACTGACTCGCCAGCCGGCTTGCGATAGGCTCTTCCAGTGGCGCTGTCGGACGTCTTCGCTGCGAACATCTTCGTCCGCTGGCTGCGGGGCGACCCGGGCCGGTATGACCTGCTCACGCGCATGATCGGGCCCCGACTCGGCGACCGCCTCCTCACGGCGGGCGCCGGCGATCCCGGCCTCGTCACCGCGGTGGCGAAGGTCACCGGCCTGAGCGGCCGCGCGGTGGCGCAGGCAGCGACGGCCGACGAGGCGGGACGCCTGGAGGCCGCCGGGGAGCAGGCCGGCGTCCTCCTGGAGGTCGTCCAGGCGCCCCGGCATTCCCTGCCTTTCGCCGGCGACGACTTCGACCTGGCCGTGCTCGACGTGGCTTCGACCGACATCGGCGAGATCCTTCCCGAGGTCCGGCGGGTGCTCCGGGCGGGGGGACGCGTGGTGCTCGTGTTGCGCCAGAAGGTCCCCGGTGTGCCGAGCGCCGCCGAGGTGCAACGCGTGACGGGCGACACCTTCAAGGGGGCACGCGTTCTCTTCGAACGCGACGGCTACGCCATCGTCGAAGCCCTGAAGGGCCACGCACAGCCACGCCCGTAGCGCCGCCCGGACGAAGTCCGGCCGCTACACCTCCGCTATGAGCCCGCTGGGCCGACGAAGTCCGGCGCGCCCTCACACCGTCCACATCAGGGGACGCTCCCGTGTCCTGATCGCTCCGGCCCGCCTCGCGTGGGTCGCCCGCACACGTGTCCATCGCGCAATCGTGCCTATGACACGCAGGCACGGTTGTTGCGCTATGACCCGACGTCCTCTCCCAGCTGGATACGAGGGATGTCACACACACCGCGCACCCTGCCCGACGTGTTCACCGCCCGCGAGATCGCTCGTGCCTCCGGCACCTCCGCGTCCGTGGTCGAGGACCTCATCGCCACCGGCGCCATCCGCAGCGTGGACGGGACGTTCGTGGCGTACGCCGATGCCGTCGAGGCGGCTCGCTGCCTGCGGGCTGGCGTGCCGGTGGCGACCGCCGGTGCCGGGGCGGTGTTCGCCGTCACGCCGGGCGCGCTGTTCGGCCGGGCGCTGGGTGCCAGGC
>JAEYZV010000117.1 GCA_023427865.1 Acidobacteriota bacterium | reverse complement strand
CGCGTACACAGGCCGACCTCGCCCGCGACGGCCTCGCCGAGTACGCGCGGTACCCGCTCTTCGGCACCGTGGGGATCGACAGGAGCTACTACGCGCCGCTCACCCACGACGACCTGAAGCGGTATGCGGGTCAGTTGCCGTCCGGCTTCCGGTGCTGCGCGAAGGTGCCCGCCATGTATGCCTCGCCGGTGCTCACGGGCACCGGGCGCGGCGCAGGCCCGCAATCGAACCCGGATTTCCTGTCGGCCGCCGGTTTCATCGAGGACGTGGTCGAGCCCTTCGCCATCCGGTTCGCACGGCACACGGGTCCCTTCGTGCTCGAAATCCCGCCCGTGCCGGTCGCGGCACGCCTAGACGCGGAGGAGTTCGCCGATCGACTCGGCCGATTCCTCGACGCCCTGCCACGCGAGTGCCCGCTCTCGGTCGAACTGCGGGACCCGCGGCTCCTCACCCCGGCGTACGCCGCGGTGCTGAAGCAGTACGACGCGGCACATGTCCTCAACTACTGGTCGGCGATGCCGCGGCCGGGCGATCAGGCCGCGCGCGTCGATGTCGCGGCCGCACCGTTCCTGGTGATTCGGCTGCTGCTGCGGCCAGGAACACGCTACGAGGCGCGACGTGACGCGTTCCGCCCCTTCAACCGCATCGTCGATCCGGACGAGCCGTTGCGACGCGACGTCACACGACTCGTGCGCGATGCCGCCGGCCGCTCGCAGCCGGTGTACGTGCTCGTGAACAACAAGGCGGAAGGCTCGGCACCGCTCACCATTCGCGCCCTTGCCGAACAGCTGGTCGCCGCCATGGACGAGGGCGTGGTCATGTCGTGAGCACGATCTTGCCGATGTGCACGCTCGACTCCATCAGCGCATGGGCTCGGGCGGCCTCGGCGAGCGGCAGCGTCTCGAAGATCTGCGGGCGCACGTCGCCAGCGGCAAGCCACGGCCAGACGCGTGCTTCGAGCGCCGCCGCGATGCGCGCCTTCTCGGCCACCGGCCGCGGGCGCAGCGTCGATCCCGTGAACGTCAGGCGGCGGCGCATCACCAGCCCGGCGTCGATCGTGGCCTTGCCGCCGTGCAACACGGCAATCTGCACCAGCCGGCCGTCTTCGGCGAGCAGCGAGATGTTGCGCGCCACGTACTCGCCGCCGACCATGTCCAGAATCACGTCGACGCCGCGTCCGCCGGTCTGCTCCCGGAGCACATCCGCGAAGTCCTCTGTGCGGTAATTCACGGCGCGGACGGCGCCGAGCCGCTCGCAGGCAGCGCATTTGTCGGCCGTTCCCGCGGTCGCGTAGACGGTGGCGCCGAACCGCCTGGCCAACTGGATGGCGGTGGTGCCGATGCCGCTCGAGCCGCCGTGCACCAGGAGGGTCTCGCCCGGTTGCAGCCGCCCGCGCTCGAACACGTTCGTCCACACCGTGAAGAACGTTTCGGGCACGGCCGCAGCCTCGACGATCGAGAGTGACGATGGCCGCGGCAGGCACTGCCCTTCCGGTGCCACGCAGTAGGCGGCGTATCCGCCACCCGCAAGCAGCGCGCACACCTCGTCGCCCTCGCGCCAGCGCCGCACGTTGGCGCCGCACGCAGCAATGGTGCCGGCAACCTCGAGCCCGGGCAGGTCCGATGCGCCCGGCGGAGGCGCGTAGCCCCCCTTCCGCTGGAAGACGTCGGGGCGGTTCACGCCAGCCGCGGCCACCCGGATCAGCACATCGTCGGGCCCGGGAACGGGCACTGATCGCTCGGTGACGGTGAGCACCTCGGGGCCACCGAACTCGCGGATCTCGACAGCGGTCATGACCGAAGGCAACGCCATGGGTGGAGCATACGCGTCAACGGGCCCTGCGGTGGCCAGGCGCGGCGGGCCTCCCTGCCCGACGAAGGGCTGCACCGATGGCCGGTCGTATCATGGGCGGATGGCCGTGCGTGGCACGTTCGTCCGTGAGGCCCTCGTGCCGATGATCCGGCTCGCGCTGCCGGTCATCGCGGCCGAACTCGGCTGGATGACCATGGGCCTCGTGGACACGCTCATGGTCGGCCCGCTCGGGGCGGCAGCCTTGGGCGGCACCGGCATCGGCAGCACCCTCTTCGTCGCGGTGGGCGTGTTCGGCATGGGCCTGCTGCTCGGTCTGGACACCACGGTGTCACAGGCGTTCGGGGCGGGCGACCGCGCGGAGTGCGATCGGTGGCTCGTCGCCGGATTGTGGCTGGCGTTGCTGGCGACCGTGCCGCTCGCCGCGGTGCTCTATCTCGTGCTCGCAGGGTTGCCGTTCTTCGGCTTCCACGCCGACGTCCTGCCTCACGTCCTCGCCTACTTCCCGACGGTGGCCATCAGCCTGCCGCCGCTGCTCCTCTACGCCGCGCTTCGCCGCTACCTGCAGGCGCTCTCGCACGTCGGCGTGATCGCTTTCGCGCTCGTGTCGGCCAACGTCGTGAACGTGCTGGTGAACTGGGTCCTGATCTACGGCGTGGGGCCGTTTCCCGAACTCGGCGTCGTGGGAGCGGCGTGGGCGACGGTGATTTCCCGGCTGTACATGGTCGGCGTGCTCGGCTGGGCGGTGTGGCGCCTGCATCGCGGTAGGGCGGCGCCCCACATCTCGTGGGCGCTCCCCCTGGCCCGCTTGCGTCGCCTGATGGCGCTGGGCGTGCCCGCAGCAGCGCACCTCACGTTCGAAGTCGGCGTCTTCAGTGCCGTCACCGCCATCGCCGGACGCCTCGAGCCGCATGCGCTGGCCGCGCACCACATCGCCCTGAACATCGCAGCCGTGGTGTTCATGGTGCCGCTCGGCATATCGGCGGCCGCAGCCGTGCTCGTCGGGCAGCACCTGGGGGCTGGCGACGTCGACGGCGCGCGAAGGTCGGGGTGGGCGGCGATCGTCATGGCCCTCGGCGTGATGAGCACCTCGGCCACGGCCTTCCTGAGCGTGCCGGCGGCCTTCATCCGCCCGTTCTCGTCCGACGCCGCGGTCATTGCCATCGGCGCGCAGCTGCTCGGCGTGGCGGCGGCGTTCCAGTTGTTCGACGGCCTGCAGGTGACCACGACGGGCGCACTGCGTGGACTCGGCGAGACGCGGATGCCGATGCTGATCAGCCTGGTGGGCTACTGGGTCAGCGGGCTGCCACTCGGCTGGTTCCTTTGCTTCAATGCCGGGTATGGCGTATTCGGACTCTGGGTCGGTTTGGCCGCGAGCCTCTTCATGGTCGGCAGCGCGCTGTTGCTGCTGTGGCGCGTGCGCATCGGGCAGGTGGCCGTGCGCATGCCGGCGGTCGCGGTGACCTCGGCATGAGCCTCACGCTCGACCGTCTCGACGCCGCGCTCGCACCGCTGCCCCGCGTGTCGCTCGGCACCTGGCCGACGCCGCTCGTGCGCCTGCCGCGGCTCGGCGGGGCGCTCGGCATCGACCTCTGGATGAAGCGCGACGAGTGCAGCGGCCTGGCCCTCGGCGGCAACAAGGCGCGCAAGCTCGAGTACGTGCTCGGGCGCCTCGTCGCCACTGGTACGCGGACGGTGGTCACGGCGGGACCGATGTCGTCCAACCACACGATGATGACCGCGGCGGCCGGTCGCCGCCTCGGCCTGGAGGTGCACGTGGTCCTCGGCGGCGATCGCCCCGCGCGCCCGTCAGGTAACCTCGCGCTCACAGAATGGTTCGGCGCGCACGTGCACGTCACGCCGATGGCCCCGGCCGATCCCTCGGCCGCCGACCTCGCCGCGTCGCACGTCCTCTGCGAGCGCCTGACGCGCGAGACCGGAGGTGCCTGGATCCCGCCGGGCGCGTCGATGCCGTCCTCCGTGCCTGGCTATGCGTCGTGCGTCCGCGAGATTGCGCGGCAGTGCGACGACGAATGGCCGTTCGATGCCGTTGTCGTGGCTTACGGCACCGGCTCCACGTCCGCCGGGCTCCTCGCAGGCCTCGCGCTTGCCGACGCGCCCGTCAGGGTGTACGCAGTGGCGGTGTCCTCGCGCGCCGCCCTGCAGCGCTTCCAGGCCACGGCACCGGACCGCCTGGTGGAGGCGGCCATCGGGATGTATGGGTGGCCGGTCGCGCTCGACCGCTCGCCGGCGCGCTGCTCGTGGGTCACCCCACCCGACGAACCGGGCTACGGCATCGCGACGTCGGCAAGCGAGGACGCGCTGCGGCGATTCGCGCGTGAGGAAGGCTACCTGCTCGATCCCACGTACACCGCGAAGGCGGCGGCGGCCCTCATCGGCATGTGCACCGACGGGCGACTCGCGCCGGGCATGCGCGTGCTCTTCATCCACACGGGCGGACTCTCGACGACCGCGGCCGCCAGCCATTGACGTGACACACCATGACCACGACGCTGCCACTCCGGATCAACGACGCGCACTGCCACTTCTTCTCGCCGCGGTTCTTCGACGTCCTCGGGCGACAGAAGGGGCTGCCCGGTGACGCACCGGGCCCGGATGTCACACGCCTCGTCGGCTGGGATCACCCGGGCAGCACCGACGCCCTCGCCGACCGCTGGGCGGAGACGCTCACCGCCGCCGGCGTGGCCCGTGCCATGTTGATTGGCAGCGTGCCTGGCGAGGAGGAGCAGATCGCGAAGGCCGTCGCGCGTCATCCCGACCGCTTCGTCGGCGCCTTCATGCTCGACCCGACGCAGGAAGGCGCCCTGACGCGCGTGACCTGGGCGCTTGCGCAGCCAGGCGTACGCGTGGTGTGCCTCTTCCCCGCGATGCACGGCTACTCGCCCACCGACGCCCGCGTCCTCGGTCTCGCCGAGCAGGTGGCCGGCACGGGCGGCACGGCCCTGTTCGTGCACTGCGGCGTGTTGTCGGTGGGAATTCGAAAGAAGCTCGGCCTCTCGAGCACGTTCGAGGCGCGGTTCGGCAATCCGCTTGAGGTACAGGGACTCGCGCTGCGCCACCCGTCGCTCCCGGTCATCGTCCCGCACTTCGGCGCCGGCTTCTACCGTGAGCTGCTGATGGTGGCCGACACCTGCCCGAACGTCTACGTCGACACATCGTCCAGCAACGCGTGGATGAAGTACAACCCGGGGCTGACGCTGCGCCACGTGTTCGCGCAGGCCATCGCGGTGCTCGGGGCCGAGCGGCTGTTGTTCGGCACCGATTCGTCATGGTTCCCGCGCGGGTGGCACGGCGCGATCCGCGACACGCAGGTGGCGGTCCTCGACGAGCTCGGCGTTCCCCACGTCGACCAGCAGGCGATCTGCGCCGGCAACTTCGACCGGCTGTTTCCGCGGCGCCTCGCGTGAGCGACGCGGCACGCCCGCGGTGCTGCGGTTGCGCTGGCGGCCGCGTGGTAGGGCCGGCTCTCCCAGCCGCGCCAATCACCTCACGTCCACGAGCTCGATCTCGAACACCAGCGTCGCGTCGGGCGGGATGACCGGCGGCGATCCGTCGGCGCCATAGGCGAGCCGTGCCGGAATCACCAGTTCACGCACACCACCCTCCTTCATGCCGGCCACACCCCGGTCCCAGCCCGGGATCACCTGGCCGGCGCCGAGCACGAAATCGAACGGGCGGCCGTTGGTCCTCGACGAGTCGAACGACACGCCGCGATGGTCGGCCGCCGCGCTGTCGTAGAGCCAGCCCGTGTAGTGCACGACGACGCGACGGCCGTTCTCTGCCGGCTCTCCCGGTCCGACGCGCACCTCGCGCACCTGCACGGTCTCGATGTCGGTGCGGGCGCGCGCCGCCTGCTCCTCCGTGTAGTTCGTGCGCACACCGCCTCCGCCCCCGCACGCGGCAAGCGCACAGGTGATCAAGGCAACGATCGACACTGCCGCGACGCGCGTCATCGCGTGTGCCTCATGAGCTCGCCGGGAAGCCGCGGCTGTCGCAGCAGGTCGGCGAACACGTCCCAGCGGCGAGCCGGCGCCGGCGCCACGCCGCCCTGCCCGTCGACGTACGCCTTCACGAGGTCTTCGCCGAGGTTGTAGTTGATCACGTAGCTGCGGTACCTGTCGAAGAAGCGCACGCGCTGCTCTGCCCGTTCACGGCTCATGAGGGCGTACCGCTCGAGCCAGGTGACGGCTTCGGTTGCGGTCGCCCGACCATCGAGATAGCGCCGCGCGGCCTCGTTGCCTGCGTATGCGAGGCGTCCGGCCAGCTCCTGCACCTCACGGTAGCGCGCCGCCTGCGACGGGTCGAGCCCGGCCAGCGGGAAGAGCACGTCGCGCTCGAAGGCGAGCCGCTCGCCGCCCGGAAAGGCCACGGCGATGCCGAAATTCGCGGTGCCCTCCGCGATGAGGCTTTGCGGCGAAAAGAGGGGGTACACCGCCCACTCGATCCACCCGCGCCCTCGCACGAGCTCCTGCTCGAGCAACGCGTTGTAGACGTGGTGCCCGGGGTAGCCCTCATGACACGCGAGATCCAGGGCGCGATCGATGTAGATCGGCAGGTCGGTGTTCACCTGGATCACGCTCCGGTAAGCGCCCTTGTACCAGTTGTACCCGCTCCACGGCTTGGCGGTGACGTACTCGAGCGTGAATTCCTCGCCCGACGGCAGCAGCACGTGCGCGCGCGTCCGTGTGCGGCACTCGTCGATCGCGGCACGAAAGACGGCATCCACCTTCGCGTGGGGAATCACGAAGGCCGCCCGGAACCGCTCGTACCGCTCGGTGACCGGGCCGGTGCCCGGGAGCGCCTCGTCGAGTGCGCCGAGAAGCCGGTCGAAGTGGGCTTCATCGTGCGTCGGCGCCACGGCGTCGTACAGCGCGGCCGATTCTTCGTCGAAGGAGACGCGCTCGCCGGCCCGCATCGCCGCCCGCATCTGGAGTGCGCGGGTCTGTGCCTTCAACATGCGCAGCCGCCAGGCCCCGCGCTCGTCCGGCGGCACGGCCAGCGCTTCGAGGCGGGCCCGCAGCGCGGCGACGTCGCGGCGCACGTCGTCGATCGACGCGGCCTGAGCCGCGACCTGGGCCTGCAAGGGGACGGGACCGTAGTAGGCATCCACCGCGTCGGGATCGTGCACGCCGAGCGCCAGCACGAGCCGCACGTACTCCCGTGCGAGTTCGTCCATCGTTCTTTCCTCCGACGCGCCCTGCTCCGGCTGGTCGCCGATCTGCCAGAGCGCGTGCATCGTCGTGGGCTCCACGTCGAACACGCCGTAGAGCCGCGGAATGCGGGTGAAGAGCAGGACGACGAACACCGCGAAGCAGACCGCCAGGTAGGCCATGAACGGGCGATGGCGGTACAGCCGCTCGGGCCGTTGCGCAGGGCTGTCGGCCAGCATGCCGAGTTGCAGGTAGTACGCGAACAGCCCGGCGACCAGCGGCGCGCAGAAGACGAGTTCCACGTGATAGCGCACCAGGAAGATGCCGCCGAAGACGGCGCCGACCACCGCGTAGAACATCGTCGACACCAGCAGCCGCTCCTCCGTGTAGTGCTTGAAGGAATGCCGATACGCGGCGGCGACGTCCGGGTTGCCGATGTGCCGGTACTCGGCGTAGCGCTTCACGGCCATCAGGAACGCGCCTGCCATCCAGTAGGCGATCGCGAGCGACACCGGCGGTACGCGCTCGTCCACCAGCGCGAACCATCCGAGCAGGAGCCGGATCGGGTTGTTCACCGACTCGCTGAGCACGTCCAGGTAGGGCCAGTCCTTGGTGCGGATGGGCGGCACGTTGTAGAGCAGCCCCATCACCCACAACCACACCGCCGAGAGGAAGAACGGCCAGTTGATCGTCCAGGCCAGCCAGCCCCCGGCCAGCGCCAGGAGGATCCACTCCACGTACGCCAGCGGGATCGAGACGAGCCCGGAGGGAATCGGCCGCGAGCGCTTGAGCGGATGATGACGATCGTGCGGCGCGTCGAGGATTTCGTTGAGGACGTAGTTGCTCGAGGCGACCAGGCAGGTGGCCGCGACCGCGACGAGCAGCCGCCACCATCCGCGCCCCTGCATGACCTCGGGCCGATACGAGACGGCCAGCAGCACGCCGAGGAGCATGAACCCGTTCTTGAACCAGTGATCGGGTCGTGCGATGGCGATGTAGGCGCGGAGCACGGAGGTGCGGCCGCGAACGGTTCGGATGAGGCTCGAGTCGATCACGGAGCAGTCGCGCGGCACACATAGTAGCCGGGCACGATGGCCGGCGTCTCGCCGCAGGGTTCGGTGCTCACCTGCACCACGTCGTCGGCATGCCGCGCAAGGACGTGCTCGTATTCGTCGATGCGCGGGAACGTGTCGGCGCTGACGATCACGCGCTCCTGTGTCATGAAGGCCACGTAGTACGCCGTCCAGTAGTCGCTGCGCGCGTACCGGATGCCGCGCGCTTCCAGGGCCGGCCCGAGCAGCGCGCGCGTCGAGATCACCGGCGCCGTCACCTGCTCATGCCAGAGCCGCACGTGCGTCCAGGCATTGAGCGCCGCGAGGGCGACCAACGCGGCGCCGAACGCCCGCCTCGCGGTCGCGCGCGGTTCGACCGCCCACAGCAGGAGTGCAATCCCCGTGGGCAGGAACACACCGAGCAGCGCGTAACGGATGGTGATGACGCTGATGAGCCCGCACCGACTGACGGCGTAGACGAGGACGGACTGCGCCCCGACGAGCGCGAGGAAGATCCCGAGCTGCACGAGGGGCGTCGAGCGCATGGTCCACAACCTTCGGCCGCCAACGACGACCCGCGCCAGCGCCGCGACCAGGACCAACGCCAGGGCGGGCCACGCCCACGTGACGCCCTGCGCGAGGCGTGACTGCACGGCGGCGTGGGAGAGCGGAATCGGCGCCGCTCCCCACAGCACGCCCAGGTACGAGACGCCGAGTTCCATGACGTTGCGCCACGCCTGGCGCGGTGCGAAACAGAACGCACCGCCGAGCGTCGCCAGGTTGCCTTCGACCTGCTCCACGATCCACGTGCCGGGCCCGCGCACCGAGGCGAAACGGGCGAGGCCGGCAATCAGCGCCGTCGTCGCCAGCGCGCTCAATGCCGCTGTAATCCAGTGCTGGCGCCCCTCGCGCGTCAGGACGCGGCCGTCGAGCACGTCCACGGCGATCACTGCCGCCACACCGTACGCCACGAACTCGCGCACGTGGAAGCCGAGCGCCGCCACGAGACCGAACACGACCGGCGCGCGCCGCGCGTGCCAGAGCGCGATCACGAACACCAGTGGTTCGACCGTCATGCCAAGCGCGTCCATCAGGCCCGCGTTCGTCACGGCCGCGGGCAGGATGACCGGCAGCGAGAGCACGACCGCCGTGGCCGGGCGCAGGCCTGCACGGACGATCGCCATGACGAGCCCCACCGCCACGCCGACGTTCATCAACAACAGCGGCAGCTTCAGCGCGAACGCGGTCGGGCCGAGCGCCCACATGAACGGCGCCGTGAGGTATGCCGTCAGCATCACGACGTACCCCAGCGCGTACTGGTACACCGGCAGTGCCCGGAACTCCGCGATGTGCTTGGCCATCAAGCCCACGACCGCCTGGTCGGCATCGAAGGCGAGCGTGCCCCACCACGCGAACGGCAGCGCACGGAAGGCGACCAGCAGTGCCACGAGGGCGAGCCACGGCCACGGCAGGTAACGCGGCGACAAGGATGTGGGAACGGGCAAGGCGGACATCTCGCGCGTGCGGCCGGACTACTATACCGGCCGGTTCACGTGTCCGTGCCCGAATCCCCGCCCATCGCTCCGCTGCGCCGCTCGACGTGGCCGTATCTTGCGCTCGTCGGACTGGTTTCCGCCGGCCTGTTCGCCCTCGATGACCACAGGCCACTCCCCTGGCCGGATGCCGCAGCGCCCTGGTTCGAGTACGTCCGTGCGGTGTCCCCCGCCGCCAGGGGCATCGACCGGCTGAACGCCCTTGCCGGAGTCACGCCCGACCTGCCTCTGGCGTCGGCGCTGGTGCTACTGGTGCTTGGTGCATCGTCGCTCGCGACCCTGCGCGTGCTCGGCGTGCCTCCATGGCTGGCGCTGGCCGTCGCCGGCGGTTCCGTCGCCATCCGGTCGATCTGGAGCACCGCTGCACCGGGGAC
>JAEYZV010000050.1 GCA_023427865.1 Acidobacteriota bacterium | reverse complement strand
CCGCCCCCCCCCCCCCCCCCCCACTGCTCGACCTCACGGTGTCCAATCCGACGAGGGCGGGGCTGGCATATCCGCAAACGCTGGCTGACGCCTGGTCGAACGAGGCGTCGTTGATCTACGACCCGCAGCCGCGCGGCACGCTGGCCGCACGGGAGGCCGTCGCCGCCTGGTATGCCTCGGTCGGCGAGTGCGTGTCGCCCGACGATCTGGTGCTCACCGCCAGCACGAGCGAGGCCTATTCGCACCTGTTCAAACTGCTCTGCGATCCCGGCGACGAGGTGCTGGTGCCGTCGCCGAGCTACCCGCTGTTCGAGCACCTCGCGCAGCTGGATGCCGTCGGCGTGGCGCACTACGTCTTCAGGGATATCGGCCGCTGGCTACTGGACTCGAATCAGCTCGAGGCGGCCGTCCGACCGCGCACGCGCGCCCTGGTCGTCGTGGCTCCGAACAACCCGACCGGGACCGTCCCCTCGGCACGCGAGTGGGAGGCGATCGGCGACGTCTGCCGTCGCCACGGCCTGGCGCTCATCGTCGACGAGGTGTTCGCGGCCTATCCGCTGGCCACGGAAACGACGTACGTGCCGCTGCCGCTCGTCCCGGGTGTGCTCGTGTTCCGACTGAGCGGTCTCTCGAAGCTCGTCGGCCTGCCGCAGGCCAAGCTCGGATGGATCGGCGTGACCGGGCCCCCCGAACGCAAGGCGCATGCGCTCGCGGCACTCGAAATGGTGGCCGACACGTACCTTTCGGTATCCACGCCCGTGCAGGACGCCCTGCCCGCGTTGTTGCGGGACGGTGTGGTGGTGCGCGACCAGATCAGGGCGCGCCTGCGTGCGAACCTGTCGCATGTCCGCGCGCGGGTGACGGGCAGCGCCATCGACGTGCGTCCGCCCGATGGCGGGTGGAGCGTGGTGCTGCGGGTGCCGTGCACCGGCGGGCCGGACGACACCGCACTCGCGTTGCTCGAGCGCGATGTGCTCGTACACCCTGGCTATTTCTACGACCTGCCGCACGACGGCTACGTCGTCCTCAGCCTGCTCGCGCCGGAACGCGATGTGCAGGAGGGGCTCGACGTGATGTGCACCCTTCCCGCGCTCCAGGTCATCTGAACGAGAACATGGCTTACGCATCGCTCGGGCGACGGGCAGGGCTCCTGCTGCCGCTGTTCTCGGCACGATCCACGCGCAGCTGGGGCGTCGGCGACATCGCGGACCTCCGACGCCTCGGGCCGTGGCTGCGTGCGTCCGGTTTCAGCCTGCTGCAGGTGTTGCCGGTCAACGACATGGCGACGGGGCAGACCTCGCCGTATTCGGCGCTGAGTGCGATGGCCATCGATCCGCTCTACATCGCGCTCGACGACATCCCGGACGTGGTCGGGCCTGGCGCGTCGGGGTTCACGCCCGCGGAGCTCGACCTGCAGGCGCAGCTCGTTGCCACGCCCGCCGTTCCATACGTCGAGGCCATGGCGGCAAAGCGCGCCATCCTGCGTCGTGCGTTCGCTCGCTTCCGTGACGAGGAGTGGGCACGCGATTCCGTCCGTGCCGGCAAGTTGAAGGCGTACCTGGACGAGGAACGCTGGTGGCTCGACGACTACGCCCTGTTCCGCGTACTCCACGATCACCACGACGCGCGCGCCTGGTGGGAGTGGCCCGACGGCCTCGCCTCACGCGACCCGGCGGCGCTCCACGCAGCGCGGGCGGAGCACGCGGAGGCGCTGCTCGAGGTCTGCTGGCACCAGTGGATTGCGCAGCGGCAGTGGGAGCAGGTGCGTCGCGATCTCGAAGGCGTGGCGCTCGTCGGCGACCTGCCGTTCATGGTCAGCAGCGACAGCGCCGACGTCTGGTCGCATCAGCACTTGTTCTCGCGCGAGGCAAGCGTCGGCACACCGCCGGACGCGTTCTCCGACACCGGCCAGGACTGGGGCCTGCCCGTCTACCGCTGGGATGCGATGCGGGCCGATGACTTCGGCTGGCTGCGGGCGAGGGCGCGCCGCATGGCGGAGATGTTCGACGGCTTCCGCATCGATCATCTCGTCGGCTTCTATCGGACGTACTGGCGGCCCGCCGATGGCGGCACGCCGTTCTTCGTCCCCGCCGACGAGCCCGATCAGCAGCGGCTCGGCGAGGACGTGATTGCCGCGTTCGCGAGCGCCGGCGCCGCGCTGATCGCCGAGGACCTCGGCACGATCCCCGATTTCGTCCGTGCATCGCTGCAGTCACTCGGGCTGCCCGGTTACCGCGTGTTGCGCTGGGAGCGCGATTGGCACGCGCACGGACAGCCGTTCCACGATCCGACGCACTACCCGGCGGCCTCGTTGGCGACGACGGGCACGCACGACACCGACATGCTCGCCGACTGGTGGGACACGGCGGGAGAGGACGAGCGCGCGGCGGTGATGCGCATCCCGCGGCTGCGCGACACCGGCATCGACGTGGCGCAGGACTTCGACGATCGTCTGCGCGACGCGCTGCTCGACACGATGATGCATGCCGGGTCCGACCTCGTGATCTTCCCGCTCCAGGACGTGTTCGGCTGGCGCGATCGCATCAACGTGCCTGCCACGGTCGGCCCCGACAACTGGAGCTGGGTGAGCCCGATTCCCGTGGATCGGCTGATGGACGACCCCACGGCGCAGGAGCGCGCGTCGACACTGCGCCGCATGGCCGCCGAGAGCGCGCGCATCTGACCGCCACGCACACCGCGCAGCCCCCGGCTTCGAACCATTGGTGTGGCCGTCGGCTCTCGAATCATTGGTGTAGACGTCGGACTTCGTCCGACGGTCATTGATGCCCCCCGCAGGACGACGAAGGCCGATACGCTACTCCGGATGGAACACGAACGAGCGCCCGTGCGGGCTCCGGAACTCGATGGCGCCGTGGCGTGGCTCAACACGCCTGCGCCGCTCACGCTCGCGCAGCTGCGCGGCAAGATCGTCCTGCTCGACTTCTGGACGTACGGATGCATCAACTGCGTGCACGTGCTGCCGGACCTCCAGCGGCTGCAGGCGCGGTTCGCCGACGAACTCGTGGTGATCGGCATCCACGCCGCGAAGTTCGACAACGAACGCAGCACGGCGAACATCCGCCACACGCTGCAGCGGCTCGGGATTCGCCACCCGGTCGCCAACGACGCGCACATGGCGATCTGGCAGGCATACACGGTGCGCGCCTGGCCGACGCAGGTCCTCATCGACCCGCGCGGCTACGTCGTCGGGACGGCGACAGGCGAGGGGCACGGCGAGCAGCTCGAGGAAGTCATCCAGGCGGTGATCGCCGTGTTCGACGGCGAAGGTACGCTCGATCGCACGCCGCGTGCGCTCACGCCGGAGGCCTCCCCGGAGGCAGGCATGCTCGCGTTCCCGGGCAAGGTGCTCGCCGATCCCCACCGAGCGCGCCTGTTCATCGCCGACACGCAGCACCACCGCGTCGTGGAAGCCGACTTCACGGGCCGCGTACAACGCACCTTCGGTTCCGGAGCCCCGGGGCGCGACGATGGCGCGGCTGGGGCGGCGCAGTTGCGCGAGCCCCAGGGCATGGCGCTCGACGGTGAATCCCTCTGGGTGGCCGACGCCGGCAATCACCTCATCCGTCGCATCGATCTGGACACGGGTGACGTCACCACGGTTGCTGGCACCGGCCGGCAGGCGACCTGGCAGGGGAGCGACGGCGGCGCGGCGCTCGGGACGTCGCTGAACTCGCCCTGGGATCTCGCCTGGGACGGCCGGCTCCTGTTCATCGCCATGGCCGGACCGCATCAGCTGTGGCTGCTGGATCTCCGCCGAGCATTCGTGATCCGCTACGCGGGCACCGGTGCGGAAGGCCGGCGCGACGGACACGTGGACGAGGCGGCGTTCGCCCAGCCGTCAGGGCTCGCGTTGCGTGACCGCACGCTCTATGTCGCCGACGCGGAAGCGAACATCATCCGCGCCGTGGCCCTTCCGCCGGACAACCTCGTCCGCACACTTGCCGGTGGCGATCTGTTCGAGTTCGGCGACGTGGATGGCGCGGGCGACGCCGTGCGGCTGCAGCATCCGCTCGGCTTGTGCGTGAGCGATGACCGGATTCTCGTGGCCGACACGTACAATCACCGCATCAAGTCGGTCGACCCGGCGACCGGACAGGTACGCCGCTGGGTCGGCACGGGACGTCCCGGGCACGTGGATGGCGCGGCGGAGCACGCGTGCTTCTACGAACCGGGCGGCCTGACGACCGCCGGTGGCCACGTGTTCGTGGCCGACACGAACAACCATGCGGTGCGGGTGGTCGACGTCGCGACCGGCGACGTGCAGACGCTCGCCATCCGCTGACGCGCATCACGTGCGCGATTCCCCAGGAAGAGGTCGCAGATGATTCGGACGTCGAAGGCACAGTGGAACGGCTCGCTCAAGGACGGCAACGGGACGGTCTCACTCGGCAGCGGCGCCTTTGAAGGGCAGTACTCGTTCTCGTCGCGCTTCGAGAGCGGCACCGGCACCAACCCCGAGGAGCTGATCGCGGCGGCGCACGCCGGCTGCTTCTCGATGGCGCTCTCGGCCGGGCTCGGCAAGGCCGGCTTCTCGGCGACGCGGGTCTCGAGCGAGGCGCGCGTGCACCTCGAGAAGGTGGGCGAGGGCTTCGGGATCACGAAGATCGATCTCGTCAGCGAGGCGGTCGTGCCCGGCATCGACGAGGCCACGTTCCGCGAGCACGCCGAGGCGGCCAAGAAGGGCTGCCCGGTGAGCAAGGCGCTCGGCGCCGTCGAGATCACGCTCGACGCGAAGCTCGTGCAGGCGTAAGACGTGCAGCAGGTAGGGCCGAGTCAGTGACGATCGGCCAGTGCAACGACGGCAGGGCCGGCGCAGTGACGGTCGGCCAGCGCAGTGACGGTAGGGCCGGCGCAGCGACGGTCGGCCAGCGCAGTGACGGTCGGCCAGCGCAATAACGGTAGGGCCGGCTCTCCGAGCCCGGCCCCTACCTGTTACCTGATCTCCTGCCCCCTGTTACCTGTCAATATCCCGCCGCCTGCCCGTCCTTGCGGCTCTCTGAGGCGCCGTAGTAGACGCCGTCCTTCAGCATGATGGCCTGGTAGCCGCCGAACAGGCCGAGGGCGTGCGTCACCTTGTGCCCGCGGCGCATCAGTTCGCGGATGGTTTCCGGCGGGTAGCCCATCTCGAGATTCAACTCGCCGACGTTGGCCAGGTGTCCCGCGACCGGGAAGGAGCCCGCGTGGTAGACGCGCGGCGCGTCGCCGGCCTCCTGCAGGTTCATGCCGAAGTCGATGATGTTCATCAGCACCTGCACGTGGCCCTGCGGCTGCATGTCGCCGCCCATCACGCCGAAGCTCATGAACGGCTGGTCGTCCTTGGTCACGAAGGCCGGGATGATCGTGTGGAACGGCCGCTTGCCGGGCGCATAGCTGTTCGGATGCCCCGGCTTCAGTTCGAACCACATCCCGCGGTTGTGCAGCGCGAAGCCGAGCCCTTCCACGACCTCGAGTGATCCGAACGACAGCGAGTTGCTCTGGATGAGCGACACCATGTTGCCGTCCTTGTCGGCCGTCGTCAGGTAGACGGTGTGGCTGTCGGCCGGCAGGCCCGACTGGTACACGCCGGCACGATCGGCCTTGATCAGCGCGCGCCGCTGCGCCGCGTACTCCTTGGACAGCAGCCGATCGACCGGGACGCGCATCGACGCGGGCTCGGCATACGCGGTGGCCAGATCCTCGAAGGCGAGCTTCTTCGCCTCGGTGAACCAGTGCACGTGGTCGGCGCTGCCGAACGTCACCTTCGAGAGATCGACGCCCTCGAGGATGTTCAGCATGTGCAGCGCGGCCACGCCCTGGGTGTTGGGCGGCAGCTCCCACACGCGATAGCCACGGTAGGTGGTGCTCACCGGCGCCACCCAGTCGGACGTATGCAGTGCGAAGTCCTCGGCCGAGAGATAGCCGCCCTGCGCCTTGATGTGCGCGGCGATCGCGGCGGCAATCGGCCCGTTGTAGTACGCGTCGCGGCCGTCCTTCGCGATCAGCCTGAGCGTATTCGCAAGCGCTTCATTACGGAAGATGTCGCCCTTCTCCGGGAACGAGCCGCCAGGCATGTACAGCGCGCGCAGGTTCGCGAAGCTGCCCGGCGGCGTCAGTGGCAGGCGCTGGCTCAGCCGAAGCGTCGCATCGTCTGTCGCGTCGGTCGCAACGGGTATGCCTTCGCGCGCGTAGGTGATGGTCGGATCGAGCAGCCGCGCCATCGGCAGGCGGCCGAACCGGCCGTGCAGCATGAACCAGCCGTCGACGCAGCCGGGTACGCTCACCGGCAGCGGCCCGGTGGCGGGGATCTGCGTCAGGCCGCGCCGCGTCAGGTCGTCGAGCGTCATGCTGCGCGGCGAGCGGCCGCTGGCGTTCAGCCCGTGGAGCTGCCGGGACTTCGCGTCCCACACCAGCGCGAACAGGTCGCCGCCGATGCCGCTGTTGCCAGGGTCGGCGAGGCCGAGGAACGCGTTGGCGGCGATGGCGGCATCGACGGCGTTGCCGCCGTCCTTCAGCACCTGCAGCGCTATCTGCGTCGCGAGCGGGTGGCTCGTGGCGACCATCGCGTTGCGCGCGAGCACCTCCGAACGCGTCACGAACCCGCGTCCCGACAGGCGGTCCTGCGCGGACGTGCCCGGGCCGAGGCAGATCGTGGCGGCGAGGGCGAGTGCGAGGGCCAGGGAGGGATGGCGCCACGTCATGCCGGTTGCCCCGCCACGAGCTGGAGGTGCGCGAGGTGGTGGCGGCCGTGCCACGCGTACATCTGCACGAGCGTCTCGAGCGACATCGGTCCGCGGTCGGGATGCACGATCTCGCGTGAGAACTCGGCGTCGGCGACCGACGTCAGCAGCGCGTGCCAGCGGGCGTGCAGCGCATCGATCAGCGCCAGCGACAGCTCGATCGGTGCGAGCGCGGCGTCGGGGAGCTCGGCCCAGGCCTTCTCGTCGTAGGCCTTCAGCGTCGGGCGATCTTCGGTCAACAGCCACCGCGTGCGGACGTACGCGTTCAAGTGGCTGTCGGCGACGTGGTGGATCACCTGGCGCGTCGTCCAGCCGCCGTCACGGTACGGCGTGGCGAGCTGCGTCTCGGTGAGCGCTGCGGCGATGGCGCGGAGCTCGGACGGCAATGCCGCGATCTCGGCGATCGCTCGCGCGCGGACGTCGGGCCCGCCGTCCACGAACTGGAAGCGGCCCACGGGATAACGGAGCGCATCGGACATGGGCCGAAGTGTACTGCCGGGGAGCGGGTATCGGGGAGCGGTGCGGGCTGGTGCGACAGCGGGGATGGCCCGGCTGGGACAGCCGGCCCTACCTCCCCGACGATGGGAGGCGCGATATCCCGACGGGCCCGCAGCTGCCACGAAAGACCATGGTAGAACCCGTGGTACCAACGGAACCTGCGACTGCGACGACGATCATGGCAGGCCCCGTTGTCCCCAACGGGGCCTGCGGCTGCGACGACGGACCATGGTAGGGCCCGTTGTCCCAACGGGGCCCCCGGCGGCGACGACGATGGCGTGCCTGGGGGTCAGCGCCCGACGAACTTCATGCCGTCCTCCGAGTATCGCTGGCCGGCCACCACGTCGGGCGGCACGATGGCCTCGAGGCGGGAGAGGTCGGCCTCGTCGAGTGCCACGTCGAGCGCGCCGAGGTTCTCCTCCAGGCGCTGCTCGCTGCGCGTGCCCGGGATCGGCACCATGTCGTCGCCCTGCGCCAGCACCCAGGCGAGCGCGAGCTGTGCGGGCGTGCAGCCCTTCATCTGCGCCATCTCCGCGACGGCATCGACCAGCGCCAGGTTCTTCGCGAAGTTCGCGCCCTGGAAGCGCGGGGCACGCCGCCGGAAGTCGTCCGGCGCGAGGTCCTCGAAACGGCGGATCGCGCCGGTGAGAAAGCCGCGCCCCAGCGGGCTGTATGGCACCAGCGTCACGCCGAGCTCGCGGCAGGTGTCGATGATCTCGCCCTCGATGTCGCGGCTCCAGAGCGAGTACTCCGACTGCAGCGCGGCGATCGGGTGGACGGCGTGCGCGCGGCGGAGCGTCGCGGCCCCCGCTTCCGAAAGCCCGAGGAAGCGCACCTTGCCGGCGGTCACCAGTTCGGCCATCGCGCCGACGGTCTCCTCGATGGGCGTGTCGGGGTCCATGCGGTGCAGGTAGTAGAGGTCGATGTGATCGACGCCGAGGCGCTGCAGGCTGCCGTCGCAGCTCGCGCGCACGTACTCAGGCCTGCCGTTCATGGTCCGCCTCGACGGATCGACGAGGTCGCGCACGATGCCGAACTTGGTGGCGATGAGCACGCGCTCGCGGTGCGGCCGCAGCGCCTGTCCGACGAGCCGCTCGTTGGTGTGCGGCCCGTACATGTCGGCGGTGTCGAACAGCGTCACGCCGAGGTCCACGGCGCGGTGAATCGTCGCGATCGACTGCGCGTCGTCGCGCGGTCCGTAGAAGTCGGACATGCCCATGCAGCCGAGGCCGAGGGCGGAGACGGGGATCTTCGACGGACCGAGCGTGCGCTGCGTCATCGCCATCCGGCAAACCTACTCGCTCGAGGCGCCGTTCGCAATCGCGTCATTTCAGCTCGTGTGCCTCGACCTTGTAGTACACCTGCCAGTCCGACTCATCCCAACCCCGGTTAGCGTCGCCGGACACTCGAAAGCCCTCGGCTCGCGCGGCGGCTTCGCCTTCCTCGACGCACGCGTCAGCATCCGCGCGAGTTCGGTAAATGCCGCAGACACTCGTGTCGACGAAGCCGTGATCGTTCTGGTCCTCCCGGATCACGACAAAGACTTCCACGACGGCTCCTCTAATTGATGGGCTATCCTGGCGACGGATCTCTTGCGGTGTGCCCCAGGGTTGCTTCTGCTCGATGTTGAACTGTCGCATCGTCGATGGTGAGTTCGCGCTCAAGAGCCGTCAGCTAAGGAGTAGTTTCCGATGACGGAACAGCGCGCTCGATACGGGTGGGAGTCCGATTTCCCTGGATTTCAAGAGGCGGCGCCGACGGTCATCCGCGAGCGACTCGAGAACTTCGTTCCCGACGCCTCGCCGGAGCAGGTGCGCGCCTGGGCTGACTCGATCCCGCCGCTCCAGAGGGAGGTGGGCGAGGTCCTGCTGCGCGATGAGCTGGCGGCGAGGTATTCAGCCATCCTCGAGTACGAGTTGCCGCTCGAATCGCGGCGGCCGGACGTCGTTCTCCTCGTTGGTGCAGGGGTACTCGTCATCGAGCTGAAAGGGAAGAGCGCGCCTTCGCAGGCCGACATCGATCAGGCGGCCGCGTACGCCCGGGACCTCCGGCTGTACCATCGCGAATGCTGGGAACGCGACGTCGTGCCGGTACTCGTACCCACGCGTGCGCGAGGCCGACTGGCTTCGTCCGGCTCGGTCCACGTCGTCGGGCCCGACACCGTGGACCAGGTGGTCACCGACCTCGTTGCCCGTACGACCGGGCGCGACGAGATCTCGCGTGAGCGGTTCCTCGACGATGCCGCGTACTGTCCGCTGCCAACGCTGATCGAAGCCGCTCGCGAGCTCTTCGAATCGCGCGAACTCCGGCGTATCCACCGGGCGCATGCCTGCACGGCGCCTGCCGTCGAGGCGATCTCGGAGGTCATACACCATGCAGCCGCGACGCAGTCGCGCCACCTGGTGCTGCTCACCGGAGTCCCGGGTGCGGGCAAGACGCTCGTGGGATTGCAGACCGTCCACGCACGGTACCTCGACGATCTCGCCGTGGCTCGGGCCAGCGGGAAGCCCTCCGCGCCGGCGGTCTTCCTCTCTGGCAACGGACCGCTCGTAGAAGTGCTGCAGTACGAGTTCAGGAGCGCCGGTGGCGGTAAGGCGTTCGTCCGCGGCGTGAAGGACTACGTGAAGACCTATTCACGGAAGCCTGGGCTCGTGCCACCCGAGCACGTCCTCGTGTTCGACGAAGCGCAGCGCGCATTCGACGAGCACATGGTCAAGGCCAAGCATCCCGAACACACCGGCCCGGCGCGATCCGAGCCGGAGCACTTCATCGAGTTCGCCGGTCGAATTCCCGACTGGTCCGTCGTCATCGGGCTGATAGGAACCGGGCAGGAGATACACGTTGGCGAAGAAGGCGGCCTTGTGCAGTGGCGTCGTGCAGTCGAGCAGGCAGCGAAGGCTAGTGAATGGACCGTACATGCCC
>JAEYZV010000034.1 GCA_023427865.1 Acidobacteriota bacterium | reverse complement strand
TCTGCGGCGGACTGGGGCGCGCGGCCCACGACCGCGGTCGTGCCGTCGTACTCCTCGAGCCGCTCGTTGACCACCAGGTCGCGCCGACGGAAGTCGGCGTTCATCGGGGTACGCGGGTACGGGGTGGGGTGCTGGATGTACGGCCAGTCGATGTGCTGCCGCGCGAAGGCGAGGTTGGCCTCGATCGACGCCGCCGTGTCGTCGGGGTTGCCGACGATGAGGCCACCCACGACGAACAGGCCGTGGCGATGCAGCAGTTCGACCGCCCTGAGCGTCGCGTTGCCCACGTGCCTGCCGCCACTCCGCTGCGCGTTCTTCGCGCTGGCCTTGAGGAACGCCAGGTCGTCCTCCAGGACGTTCTCGATGCCGAGGAAAACGTACTCGAAGCCCGCCCGCTTCATGAGCGGCGTGAGGCGTTCGCCGTGCGCGGCGAACGCCGACGTCATGCCCTGGATGATGTAGCGGAGATCATGCAGGCCAGCGGCGATGATCGCCTCGCACAAGGCCTCGAAGCGCCTCACGTCGAGCGTGATGTTGTCGTCGACGAGGAAGATCACGCGAGCGCCGTTGTCGCGCGCGTCGGTGATGTCGGCGATGACGCGGGGAAGGCCGCGCGTATGGAAGTTGCGGCCGCGCATCTCGATGATCGAGCAGAAGCTGCAGTCGTAGGTGCAGCCGCGTGACGTCTCGACCACGTCGACGGGATCGCCGAGGAAGGTGTAGCCGCGCAGCACGCGGGCCCGCCGGTTCGGCAGCTGCAGCGTGTCGTCGAGCCGATGCGAGGCGGGGCGATCCGGGTTCGTGACGATCTGCCCGGACGCGGTCCGCCATGTCAGGCCCGCAATGGCACCGAGTGCCGCGTCGTCGCGCCCACGCTCGAGCACCCGCAGCAGGTCGCGGAACGTGATCTCGCCTTCCCCGCGCACGACCGCATCCACGCCATCCTCGCCCGTCCAGGCGTCGGTGGCGAGGCTCGGATCGTAGCCACCGGCGACGATCGTCGCGCCCGGACACCACGCGCGGAGCAGGCGGACCAGCCGCAATGCCGTGCGCCGCTGGAACGTCATCGCCGACAGCCCAATCACGTCAGGCGGGCGATCGCGGACGAGGCGCTCGACGGTGGCCACGACGGCCTGCGGCACGAGCACGAGGTCGGCGATGGCGACGCTGTGGTGCGTGTCGATGTTGCCGGCGAGCGAGGCGAGCGCGCCGTTGGGCATGCACATGCCGACCGTCGGCGTGTGCTCGAACGCGTCGGGCATCGAGAGGAGCAGCACGTGCATGGCGCCCTCCGTTCCTGCTGGCTGCCCGTCGCCCAGGGGCGAAGGCTACGTACGAGACACGATCACCCGTCGTCCGGGGGGAACGACAGCTAGGTACGAGACACAATCATCCGCCGTCCGGCGGACGGCGGCTACGCGACGCCCCTCATCGGTCGTCGGGGGCAGACGGGCCCGCACGGTGGCCCGAGCATCAGCGCAGGGATGCGTGCAGCGTGACGCTCGTCCGCACTTCCACCTCGCCCGCCGTGACCGGCGTCGCCGGCATGTCGGCGGCTTCGGACGCCATGGCGCGCATCATCGGCATCGGTCGCGGCGGGGGCATCACGTCGCGGCCGGTCTCGTCGAGGCGGACCACCTTGTCGACGGCGCGGCCGACCCCGTCGGCCATGGCCCTCGCGCGGGCGAGCGCCGCCGCCGACGCGAGCCTCAGTGCTTCCTGTTCGACCGCAGCCATGTCCTTGAGCGTGAAGCGGACGCCGGTGACACGGGTCGCCCCTGCAGAGATGACCGCGTCCACGACATCACCGACACGAGATACGTCGTCGAGCCGCACCTCGATCACGTTCGAAGCGAGATAGCCCCGCAGCGTCTGCTTGCCGTCGGCCCAGTCGAACTCTGGCTGCATGTCGACCGACAGCGTGCGAATGGCGTCGGCAGGCAGGCCGAAGGACGAGAGGCGCTCGCGGATCGCCGCCGCCACCTTCGCGTTCTGGCGCTGCGCCTCCTGCGGCTGGCGCGAGCGGGCCTCGGCCGCGACCGTGACGAATGCCTGGTCGGGTGCCCGCTTGATGACACCCTCACCCGTGGCGATGACGAGATCCTGCGCAGGGATGTGGGTCATGGGCGTCTGGGCGTAGAGAGGGAACGACGGCAGGGCCGTCAGCAGGAGAACGGCAAGCAGCGACTGACGCAAGGGAATGCCTCCAATCCGAGCCAGTCGTTGGCGCGTTCGAGGAACGCGCCCCTACCGGCCAGCCGCACGTCGGCGGGTCTTTCACGGGCCCACCCCGGCACACGGTCCGCCGCGCACGCGGCAACCAGGGCGCCGGAATCGGAAGTCGGCCCTGCATGGGCGAGCCGGACCTACCCAAGACGTCGGGACGGCCCTGCCGGCCGGTCCCGCGGCGCCATCAACGCTCCACGAAGGGCTCGATCACGTCGAGCAGCACCGCGAGCACGCGCTGCGCGTCGAGCGTCGCGATGCCGCCGCCCTCTGCCAGCACCCGTTCGTCCTCGACCTGCCGGCGCCCCCGTGTGAACGAACTGCGTGCGACGACGGCGGGCTGTGCCAAGCCGAGCTCCAGCACGATGTCGATGACGTTCTCGTTGGACCGATCCGACACCATGCGGACCATCGACGCGGGCGTCTGCACCGAGAACGGGAATCCTTCCGCCTTCAACGCCTGCGCGAACTGGCGCACCGTGGGGGCGATCTCGCGCTCCATCACGCTCTCGAAGGCCGCCCGCGCCGCATCACTGGCGCTGCGCCGCTGTGCCTGCGCTTTCTTCAGTTCCGCCAGTCGATGGGTCAGTTGCCTGCGGACCTCTGCCGTCTCGAGCATAGTCAACAAGAGTAGCAGCCCGGCGATGGCCGCGGTCGTCGTCGCCGACGACACGACGCGGCAGGTGCCCCACGTTGATGGCCATAAGCCCGCCGAGCAGCGGCCACCAGGACACGTCCGTGAATCCTTCGGCTCGCATGAGCTCGGCCACACCTCCGGCTCCCGGGTAGCGCGCGAGGCTTTCCGGGATGTAGCGGTAGGTGTCGGGATCGCGGTGCAGCCACTGCCCCACCATGCCGCCGACCGCCCGCAGGTACGCCAGGTAGGCACGACGCACGACCGGATGTGGCGGCAGCGTGAAGTCGAGCGAGAGCATCCGACCGCCCGGCGCGAGCACGCGCCGGATTTCGGCGAGCGACTGCGCGACGTCGGGTACGTTCCGGAGGCCATAGCCCACCGTGACGATGTCGAAGGACGCGTCGGGCACCGGCAGCGCCAGCATGTCGCCGCACGTCCACCGGATGCCATGAGCCTCCGCTTTCCCGGCCGCAAGCCCGAGCATGCGGTGCGTCAGGTCGAGCCCGGTCACCTGCGCTCCTGCGTCGCGCAGGCGGATGGCGATGTCGCCCGTGCCGCAGGCGAGATCGAGCGCACGATCGCCAGGCCCGACCGCGGCCATGCGCACGAGGACGTCCTTCCAGCGCGCGTCTCGGCCATACGAGAGCCACACGGTGATGTCGTCGTAACGCGGCGCAATCTCGTCGAACAGATCACGGACGTAGGCCGCCTTGGCCGCGGGCGTCGCGAGCGCTTCCCGCAGCGCACCACGTGTTCCCGCGCGATTCGGGCTGGTCCGCACGCCGTCGCTGCCGCTCGTCATCGCTCTGCTCCTGCGCCGCTGGCCGTGCGCGCTACCATAGCAGGCCACCCGCATGCTGCCATCGAGCACCGTCGAGAACTACCTCAAGGCCATCTACTCCGCCCAGCGCGCGCTCGGGGAGTCGGCGCTCGTGCCGATGGGGCAACTGGCCTCGGCGCTCGAAGTCGTGCCGGGGACTGCTACGACGATGGTGAAGGCGCTCGCCGAATCCGGACTCGTGCAGTACGAGCCGTACGCCGGCGTGAGGCTGACGCCGGCCGGCGACAAGCTGGCCGCCCTCGTGCTGCGTCGTCATCGCCTGATCGAGCTCTTCCTCGTGCAGGTCATGGGGATGAGCTGGGCCGAGGTGCACGACGAGGCCGAGCACCTCGAGCACGCCGTCTCGGAGCGGCTGATCGGCCGCATGGACGAGATGCTCGGGTACCCGTCGGTGGACCCGCATGGCGATCCCATCCCGAACGCCGAGGGCGGCGTGCACGAGCGGAGCTATCACACGCTGCTCGACTGCCCGCTCGGGCAGCCCGTCCTCGTGGCCCGCGTGGCCGACCAGGACGCCGACTTCCTGCGGTTCCTCGAGCAGAGCGCGCTGATGCCGGGCCAGGCGATCACCGTCGTCGAGCGCGACACCGCGGCTGACAGCGTCGCCGTCCAGGGTGCCGACGCGCGGCGCATCGTGCTCGGCGCGCGCGCGGCGTCCAAGGTGCTCGTCGATGTCCCGGCGGTCACCGCGGGCTCGGCGGCGCCACGTGCACGAGCTCGCTGATCGAGGCGATCGTCAGGCGTGCGGCGTCCCGGTGCGGCTGATCCACGGCACCGTACCCGAACCCGTAAGACACGAGACACGCATCGACGCCGCCGGCGCGGGCGGTCGCGACGTCCACCCACGAGTCGCCGACGAGCAGGGTCTCGCCCGCCGCCACGCCGCTTCTCGCGACGAGTGCCCCCAGCGCATCGGGCGATGGCTTCCGACCGAGCGGCGTATCGCCGCCGACCGCGGCGTCGACGTGCGCCGCGATGCCGAGCGCGTCGAGCAGGCGCTCGGTCGGCCTTTGTGGCTTGTTGGTGAGCACCGACACGTGGGCGACGGCGTGCAAGTGTGCGAGAGTGTCGAGCACGCCGTCGTACGGCACGGTCGTCGCCGTCAGCCTGGCGTCATAGGCCTCGAGGAACCGGGCCAGCGCATCGTCCGGATCGACATCGAGGCGGGCACGCTGCAGCGCGCGTGCCACGAGCACGCGCGCGCCCTCGCCGACCATCGAGACGACGTCGGCGACCGGCAGCGGCGGCGCATCATACACGGCCAGCATTGCGTTGGCCGCATCGGCGAGGTCCTGGCGGGAGTCGATCAGGGTGCCATCGAGGTCGAAGACGAAGTGCCGGTAGTTCACTCCACCACCTTACACGTCGATCGCACGGCGGTGCTGTGCTCCGGCGGACTGGACAGCGTCGTCCTGGCGGCGGATCTCGCCGCGACGACCTGCGTGCATCCGATCTACGTGGCGTCGGGGCTGGCCTGGGAACGGGAGGAACGGGCGATGCTCGAGCGCGCCCTGCAGGCGTTTCCAGGCGGCGCACGGCTCGCACCGCTGCACGTCATCGACGCCTCCGTCCGCGATGTGTACGCGCCTACGCACTGGTCGTTCACCGGCAGGGCACCCGCGTACGACACGCCGGACGAGGACGTCTATCTGGTCGGCCGCAACATCGTCCTGCTCGGCAAGACGGCGGTGTACTGCTCCGTGCACGGCATCGACCGGATCGTGCTGGGACCGCTCGCCGGCAATCCGTTCCCCGACGCAACGCCGGAGTTCTTCGAGGCGATGGCGCACGCGCTGTCGCTCGGGCTCGCGCACGGGATCCGCATCGAGACGCCATACCGCACGTGGCAGAAGTCGGATGTCGTCCGGCGCGGTCAGCAGGTGGGCGCGCCGATGGGGCTGACGATGTCCTGCATGCAGCCGGTCGACGGAGTGCACTGCGGCGCCTGCAGCAAGTGCCGCGAACGTCACGATGCCTTCATCGACGCGATCGGCAACGACCCCACTCGGTATGCGGTGAAAAGGTCGGACGTCTGAAGACGGGAGTCCGCCCGTCAGTCCGGCGGAGGCGGTGCGGGGGGCGCGGGCGGCGCCGGCGGCGCCGGCGGCGGCACGGGGACGTGCACGCGCTTGAGGTTGATCGAACCGTCGCCGGTACGGATGCGCAGGGCACGCGCGCCGGTGCCGAGCACCGCCTGCAGGCTGCGCCCGTCCCCCTCGCGTGCGATCGGCATGTCCGGGAGGCCATGCAGGACGATGCGGCCGTCGTTGGTGCGCGCATCGAGCCGCGCGTCGAACTGCTCGGGAAGGGCCAGCACCACGCCCCCGTCGCCGGTCTCGATCTCCCAGTCCTCCGAGACGTCGCTGCCATCGGCGACGCGCACCGTGATCGATCCGTCGCCGCTCGTCGCCTTGAGGCCACCCTGCAGGCGACCGCTCACGAGCACGCTGCCATCGCGCGTACTCACGGTGCAGCGGCCCTCGACGTCTTCCACGTGGACGCTGCCGTCGCCGCTGTCGGCGACGATCTCGCCGGCGACCTCACGCATCACGATCCGGCCGTCGTCGGTGCGCGCGTCGATGCTGCCGCGAACCCGTTGCACGTGCACCGAGCCGTCGCCGCTCCGCAAGCGAACCGTGCTGTCGGTGGGCACCGATGCGACGAGCCGGGCCGAACGGCTCATGGACCCTGTCGAGAGGTCCCATCCGGCGTCGTCCGGCACGACGGCCCTCACCACGATGTTCCGGCCGCTCTGCTCCATCCGCACGTCGATGCTGTCGAGCAGCGTCTTCGAGGACGCACGCGCTTCGACGCGAACGAGTACCTCCGGCTTGTCCCACGCCTGCACCTCGATGGCACCGTCGAACGTGTCGAGGTCGACCACCGGCGCGCCCTCGACGGTGAACCGTTGCTCCTTGCGCGAGGAGAACCCGCCCGAATCCACGTGCACGACGCACGCGGCCAGGAGCGGGACGACGCCGAGACAGGCGGCAAGGCGGAGGGGGCGTGCGGCGGACATGGACTGAAGTCAGTAGACGAACTGCCCGGGAAGCGGGTTCAAGTGGCAGGCGGGCCTCACCGGCCGGCGTCGGCGTCGTAGACGACCACACCGTCGATGACCGTCTGCCGGACTCCCCAGTTTCCGTCGAGAACCACGAGATCGGCGAGCAGTCCCTCGGCGATCCGCCCACGATCCTGCAGCCCGAACTCACGCGCCTGCACCGTGGCGCACATCATCGAGGCGTCGGCCGGCGTCACGCCCACCATCTCGACGAGATTGGCAAATACCCTATCCATGGTCAGGCGGCTGCCAGCAAGCGTGCCGTCGTCCAGGAAGCAGGCCTGTTCGCGCACCGTCACGCCTCGCCCTCCGAGTTCGAAACGGGATCCGACCGCGAGGCCCGCACCCGCAAGACCATCGGTGATCGCCATCACCCGCTCGGGGCGCTTGGCACGAATCGCCATCCGCATCGCGACCGGGTGCACGTGGTAGCCGTCGCAGACCAGTTCGACGGCCACCCGCTCGTCGTCGAGCACCGCGCCGATGAGGCCCGGGGCCCGGTGTGTGAGTGGCGGCATGCGGTTGAACAGGTGCGTCGCCTGCCGGGCACCGGCCTCGATGCCGGCACGAGCCTCCTCGAGCGTCGCCCCCGAGTGCCCCATCGACACGCGGTGGCCGTTCAGCACGAGCGTGCGGATCAACGCCAGCGCCTGGGGCAGTTCCGGCGCCATCGTGAGCTTGCCGATCGCGCGACGATGCGACGCGATCACCGCCAGGATGTCGTCGGCGCCGAAGTCGGTCGCCATGCCGGGCACTGCCGCTTCCGGCGGCGCGCCCGGCGGCAGGCACAGCTCCGACAGCGGCTGGGCGCCGCGGTAGTCGGGCGCCATGAAGTTGCTCTCGAGGTGCGCCGGCAGCACGCGCGCCGACCCGGGCGCGGGCGCGTCCATCGCTTCCTCGATGGCGGTGGCCAGCATCTCCAGCGACGCCGGTGGACACGCGAACGTGGTGGGCGTGAACGACGTGCAACCGAACCGCGGCAGGTGTGCGGCAATGGCGCCGACACTTCCCGGGGCGTCGAGCGCGTCGTCGCCGAGCAGGCCGTGCACGTGCACGTCGATGAAGCCGGGAACGATCCACGCGCCCGCAAGCGGGCCGCCCTGCGCGCCCTCGCCGACATCGACGATGCGATTGCCTTCGATGACGAGGCGACCGGGAGAGAGCACGCGATCGGGCAGGACGATGTTGGCGCCGTCGAGGAGCATGGGAGGAGAAAGGAAAAAGGAGTAAGGAGTAAGGAGTAAGGAGTAATTCTTAGCGACTGGCTCTTGTCGCCGGAGTATTCGGGGCCGAGTCGGCCGACCAGCCGGGGTGGAGGCGAAGCTTCCGGCCGGCGAGCGGGGCGGTGACCGGGAGGCGGCGCAGGTATGTGTCGACCTCGAAGAGGAGCGCGCGCAGTCGGCGGTCGTCGGGTGCCCACAGGACGATCACGCCGGGGCTGTCAACGGGCGGGAAACGCCGGTCCTCGAGGAAGTCGCGATCGAGCGTCACGAGCGTCCGCCGCAGGTCGCGCGCGCGGTGGAAATGCGCGAGATCGGGGGCGCGTCGCCATTCCGGTTCGTCGGTCACATGCAGCACGTCCCAGGCGAGCCGGTCGCGCATGAACGTCACGATCGGCGCCGGCACGTTGGCGTCGGCGTAGACGAGCGGTCCGCGAGCCTGTGCCGCCCGCAACGGGCCAAGTTCGGAGAACAGCGTACCCATCGTCCTCGACGAAGCCCACTGTACCCCAACGGGGTGCACGATTCATGAGGCGGCAGACGTCCGAAGTGAAGTCGCCTGCTCCTCGCTCCCGATGACCGAACCCGGTCCCCGGGCCCCGGATCTGCTACGCTTCGGCCGTGCTGACGACGACAGTCGTGGCCCTGGTCGTCGGAGGAGGCGTCCTGCTGCTCACCTGCCTCGCGGTGTGGGTG
>JAEYZV010000016.1 GCA_023427865.1 Acidobacteriota bacterium | reverse complement strand
TCGGCGCGATTGCCTTCCATCGCGGTCGTCAGGAACGTCCGATCGGCGGCAGCCAGCGCGCCGGCACCGGGCTTCACCGGATGCTCGGCGGCCGTACGGCCTCGCTGGTCGGTGTCGGTGCCCTGCGACGGCACGTCCTCGCCGACCTTCGCGCCGTAGCTGGTCACCTTCTTTCCGCGATCACGCTCCTGTGTCGCCGTGCTGCCATCCGTACGGCTGCCGGTCGTCTGACCGCTCTGCGTCCCACTGCGCGGCTGCGCTTCCGATTGACGGTCCGACTGGCTCCCGCTCGATTGCGTGGTGCCCTGCGAGCTCGACTGGCCGCTCGAACTCCCCTGCGTCGATTGCGCCATGGCCGGCACGACGGTCAGCGCCGTGAGGATGAGTGCATGTCCTGCAAAGTCGTAGATCTTCTTCATGATGAATGACGTCCTCTCCAGCCGTTGCCGTCTGCAAGAGGAACGCCAGGCACGCGTCACAGCGGAATCCGGCCGTGTTGATCTCCCTCGTCCACCCAAGGGCGATCACCGGACGCATACGCCCGTGCAGCCTCGAAGAGGTACTCGAGCTTGTTGACGCCGCGGTTGTCCCAGTACTCGGCCGCGCGAGGCTCGACGACGAGCAGTCGCAGCCGCGGGTCCTCGGGACCTTCCGGGAACCAGGTACGGAACGGCTCCCGCCACAACTCGCGCACGCGCGCCGGCTCGTGCACGATCATCGCGATGCCCGAGATCGTCAGGTAGGCGCGCCTGTCGTCCTGACACACGACCGCCACATGTGCGTTGTCGCCGATCTCGTGCACCTTGCGTGTGTCGAGCCCCGTGAAGAACCAGAGGTTGCCGGTCCGCTCGTCGATGTCGACCACCTGCATCGGTCGCCCTTCGATGCGACCTTCCGCACCGACGGTCACGAGCATCACGCTCTCGAACTCACGCAGCATCTCGAAGATCTTCTCGCGCTGATTCACCTCTTCCCTGCCTTTCATCCCTGCTGTTCCCATGTGAACTCCACCACGTGGATCGGTGGCGTGTCCGGTGAGCGTCGCAGCAGCAGCGGCGCCGAGACGTTGTAGACGGGCACGCCGCCGGACGTCCTGCCCTCGAAGCGCCCACCGTGCGCGTGGCCGTGGAACACCACGTCCACCGGATAGCGGTTCAGGGGCTCCTCCAGTCGGCTCGACCCCAGATAGGGAAAGATCTCGGGTGGCTCGTCCTCGACGGTCTCGCGAATGGGCGAATAGTGCAGCACCGCGACCTTGCGCGGCGTGCGCAGGCGCGCCAGCGCCGTCTCGAGCTTCAGCGCCTCGTCCACAGCCTCCTGCACGAAGCGCTTGATCGCCGGCTCGCCCCACGGGCCGAGCGCGCCGCGCCCGAACCCGCCCCCGAAGCCCTTCACGCCTGCAAAGCCGATGCCCTGCACGTCCACGGCCTCGCCGTCGAGCATCTGTACGCCGTGGTCGGTGAGGATGCGGGTCACGGCGTCCGGCACGCCTGCCTCGAAGTCGTGATTGCCGAGCACCGCCACGATCGGCAGGCCGACGGCCTTGAGGTCGCGCCCGAGTTGCTGGGCCTCCTCTTCGGTGCCGCGATCGGTCAGGTCGCCGGCCAGCACGAGCACGTCGGCAAGGTCGCGCAACCTGGAGAACGCCTGCTGCACCTGGGCGGTCGCCGTGCGGCCGATGTGCATGTCGGCCATCGCCGCCACGCGGACGCGCCGGTGCGTCGCGTGTGGCCTGGCCGGTACCGGGATCGCTTCTGGCACTGTCCTTGCCTCCTCAGAGCCCGCCATGATCGAGTCCGGTTCGCTCACTGCGGGAAGCGCCCACGAAGCCGCGTGCGCGACGGCGCTGCGGATGATGCACGAACGCGGCATCCAGTTCCTCGTCGGCGGGACGTTCGCCTTCACCCGGTACACCGGCGTGGTGCGTCCCACCAAGGACCTGGACCTGTTCGTGTCCCCCGACGACCTGGACCGGACCCTGCGCTCGCTGCGCGACTCGGGCTTCGAGACGAGCCTGCCGTTTCCGCACTGGCTCGCCAAGGCGAAGACGCCAGAGCTGTCCATGGACCTGATCTTCTCGAGCGGCAACGGCGTGGCGCGCGTCGATGCCGACTGGTTCCGCTACGCCGCCGACGTCGTGCTTTACGGCATCCCGGTGAAGCTGTCGCCGATCGAGGAGCTCATCTGGTCCAAGTCGTTCGTCATGGAACGCGAACGCTTCGACGGCGCCGACGTCCTCCACCTGATCCGCGCGCGCGGACACGTCATCGACTGGCCGCGCCTCATCGCCCGGTATGGCGACTACCGTCTCGTCCTCGCGGCTCATCTGCTGCTGTTCCGGTTCGCGTTCTCTGACGCCGATCAGCTGATGCCCCGCGAGGTCTTCGATCAGGTGCTCGGCGACTTCACGCCCCCGCACGCCGACGAGGTCCGCACGTGCTTCGGGACGCTGATGTCGCGCGAGCAGTACCTTGCCGACGTGTCGCAGCTCGGCTACGCCGACGCGCGCATCGTCCGCGGGCACATGTCGCCGGAGGCGCTCGACATCTGGACGGCGGCGATTGCCGAAGATGGGCATGACGACGAGTAGGAGCGGAAAGGGGGCGTCCGCTGCGGCCGCCCCGGCGAGCACACGCGTCAGTGCCCCGCCCCTGCCCTGGCGCCGGCGGCGGCCTCGCGGTTGGGCCCGCTCTCGGCAAGCGTCGTGAGCCGCTTGTCGGTGTCCTTCTCCTCGTCGAGCGTCATCGAAAGCAGATCGGCGACCTTCGACAGGTTGAGCGTACGCGCGTACGTCACGAGCGTGCCGTACGACGCAATCTCGTAGTGCTCCACCTTCTGAGCCGCCGCGATCAGCCCCGCATCGAGCACCGCGGCGTCGCCCTTCTCGTCGAGCATTTCGCTGCCCTCCTCGATGATCCCGGCCATGCCGTGGCAACGCACGCCCTTGGCCCGCAGGTCGAGCTGCTCGAATGCCTGCTCCAGGCGCTCGATGTGGGTGAGCGTCTGTTGGTGATGCTCCTCGAAGGCGGCACGCAGGTCCTCGCGGTGCGCATGCTTCACCATCTTCGGGAGCGCCTTGCTGATCTGCTTCTCCGCATCGTAGGTGTCTCGGAGTTCCTTCACGAACAGGTCACGCAGGGTGGTCATGCTGGCCATTGAATCTGTCCCTCCTGAATCGAATTGCCGCGCTCGGCGGCGAAGAGTCCGGTGGGTATCCGTGCAAGGCAGGTGCCCGGGCAGGCAGGGAGCAAAGTCAGAAGGTACAAGTCTGAAGTCAGAAGTGGATGGCGTCAGGCGCTTGCGCGCGAGTGCGACCGCCCGCGCGCCGAGCGGCTCATCCGGCGATGCAGCAACGCGAGCACGGCCGTCTCTTCTCGCGACAGGTGTCGGCCGCCCTTCACGATCAGCGACTCGGCGCGACCGCGCAGCACGTCGATGGTGGCGCCATCGAGGTAATGCTCGAGCACGGCCGGGTGCACGTAGCAGCGGCGGCACACCGCCTTCGTGTTGCCGAGTTGCCGCGCCACCGTCTCGATGGCCCTGGCGATGTTCTTCTTGCGAGCAGTCGTCGTGTCCACCTCGTCGAGTTCCTCCAGCGCCGCCGAGGCGAGCACCGTACCCGCCCATGTCCTGAAATCCTTCGCCGTGAACGCCCCGCCAGCCGCATCGCGGAGGTAGGCGTTGACGTCCTCCGAGGTCACGCGCTGGCGTTCTCCGTTGGAATCCAGGTACTGGAAGAGCACCTGCCCCGGGAGGTCCTGGCACCGCTTGACCGTTCGCGCGAGCCGTCCGTCCTCGAGTTCGATCTGCTGCCAGACGCCGCTCTTGGCGCGGAACCGGAACTGCAGCGTGTTACGGCTGACGCGCACGTGCCGGTCGCGCAACGTCGTGAGCCCGAACGACTGGTTGGAACGGGCGTACTCCTCGTTGCCCACCCGAATCATCGTCGTCTCGAGCAGGCGCACGACCGTCGCCAGCACGCGCTGTCGCGAGAGCGGAGGCGCCTGCAGGTCGCGCATGACACGTCGCCGCAGCGCGGGCAGCGCCTTGCCGAACGCGAGCAGTCGCCCGTACTTGGCGGCGTCGCGTACCTGCTGCCAGCGCGGGTGATACCGATACTGCTTGCGCCGGCGCGCGTCGCGCCCCGTGGCTTGGATGTGCCCGTCCGCCGTGGGACAGATCCAGACGTCGGTCCACGCCGGCGGTATGGCCAGCGCCTTGATCCTGGCCAGCGTCGCCTTGTCGCGCACCACCCTGCCGCCGGCATCGCGATACGTCGCACGCGTGCCCTTCATCACCCGGGTGATGCCTGGATCGTCGTCGTTCACGTATCGCAGGTTGGCGATATCGGCCGCATCCTCGCCGGTGGGTTGTTCCGCGGCGGCGCGCGCCACGAGGCGATCGGGAAGCTCGCTGACAAGCGCCTGGGAAGCGGCCATGCAGCGGCGGTGTGCAAGAAGGGAACCGGGTACTTGACACTGACGCCTCGCCGCATGGACAATTCATGCGTGAACGAGACGGGCTCCTGCGGCGCGCACCCCTGCCACGTGACGATGGCGGTCATCGAAGCCGCCCGGACGCTGGAGGCGCGCCTCGAACACGCCCTGTCACCTCATCAGCTGTCGCTCGCGAAGTTCGGCGTCCTCCGCTGCCTCGTCAACGAGCCCCATCCGCTGCCGCTGAGCGCCATCGCCCATCGCCAGAAGTGCGTGCGGTCCAACATGACCCAGCTTGCGGACCGTCTCGAGGCAGACGGCTTCCTGCGTCGCGTGGACGACCCGAACGATCGCCGGGCCGTGCTCGCGGAGCCGACCCCGGAGGGCCGCGCCGCCCACGATGCCGCCGTCCAGGTGCTTCTGGTGGAGGAGGAACGCTTCCTTCAGGGCCTGTCCCCCGAGGAACGGCACCTGATGACCGGTCTTCTGCGGCGATTCGTCTCCGTCGATCCGGTCGAGGTCTGAAGTCCTTTTTTTTTGCCCACATAGTTCATCTATGCATTGTTTTTACGGATATCGTCCACCTGACAACTCTCCAAGAGGACTCCCATGAACGCCTACCCCACCCTGTTCACGCCCGCCACCGTCGGCCATCTCGCCCTCCCGCAGCGCTTCGTCATGGCGCCGATGACGCGTAACCGCGCCCTTCCGTCCCTCGCACCGGGAACGCAGGCACCGCTCTACTACGCGCAGCGCGCATCGGCCGGACTCGTGATCACGGAAGCAACGCAGATTTCCGATTCGGCGGCCGGCTATGTGTTCACGCCCGGCATCCACAGCGCCGAACAGGTGGCCGGATGGCGTGCCGTGACCGACGCCGTACACGCGGCAGGCGGCCGGATCGTGGTGCAGTTGTGGCACACGGGACGGATCTCCCATCCCGTCATGCAACCGGACGGCGCCACGCCGGTGAGCGCGTCGGCGATCGCTGCCGATGGGGAGTTGATCACCTACCGGGGACGCCTTCCGTTTCCGACGCCGCGGCCTCTCGAGATCACCGAGATCGCCGGCATCGTCGCCGACTTCGCGCAGGCGGCGCGCAATGCCATGACGGCCGGCTTCGACGGCGTCGAACTCCACGCGGCAAACGGCTACCTGCTCGATCAGTTCCTGCGCGACGGGTCCAATCACCGCACGGACGCGTACGGCGGTCCGGTGGCCAACCGGGCGCGTTTCCTGCTGGAGGTCGTGGACGCGGTCGCGGCGGCCATCGGCGCGCAGCGCGTGGGCGTCCGCATCTCGCCGGCCAATCCGTTCAACAGCATGTCGGACAGCGATCCGCTGGCGCTCACGCGGTACGTGGCCGAAGCCCTCGAGGCCCGCGGTGTCATGTACCTGCACGTGCTCGAGACGGCAAGCGGCGAGGGTGCGGCAGCGTCGCGTCCACTCACGGCCGCGGCACGTGAGGCGTTCTCGGGCGTGCTCATCACCAACGCCGGGTACACCGCCGATACCGCCGAGGCCGTCCTGGCGCGTGGCGGGGCGGACCTGGTCGCCTTCGGCGTGCCGTTCCTGGCCACGCCGGACTTCGTGGAGCGGACGCAGGCGGGCCTCGCGCTCAACCAACCCGATCCGTCCACGTTCTACGGAGGCGACGATCGCGGCTACGTGGACTACCCGTTCCGCGACGGCCGCGTGCGCCTCGCACTGGACGACGTGATCGGCGCAGGCGTCGCGTGAGGGTCACAGGAGCGGCGAGAAGAGCCGCATCGCCGAGTCGCCGAGCCGCTTGTAGGCCGGCAGGCGCATGTACGCCTCGGCGCTGAACGGCTGGCAGTGCCGGATGTCGGCGAGGAAGGCCGACTCCAGCTGCCTGGTCACGTCACGGTCGTAGATCACGAGGTTCGTCTCGTAGTTGATCGTGAAGCTGCGGACGTCCATGTTCGCCGAGCCGATCGAGCACGCCACCGAGTCGACGGCGATCGTCTTCGGGTGGAAGTACGCGCCCTGATAGAGCAGCACCCGCACGCCGGCCTGCGCGAGATCCTTCGCGTACGTCATGCCCGCGCGGTAGGCGAATGGCCCCTCGCCGCCGCGCGGCGCAATCATCACCCACACACGCACGCCAGACATCGCGGTCGCGCACAGGACCTGCAGCACGCTCTCGTCCAGCACGCAGAAGGGCGACTGGATGTAGACGTGGTCGCGGGCCATCGCGATCATCGCGATGTACTGCTGCCGGATCACGGTGTAGCGCGAGTCGGGGCCCGAGTTGACGACCTGGATGGGGACGTCGCCGGGCTTGCGGCCCCGCAGGTACAGCGCGCTGTCGGAGAGCAGTTCACCCGTCGTGTTGAACCACTGGAGGGCGAAGGTCCAGTTCAGCATCGCCACCACGTCACCCTCGACGCGCGCGTGCGTGTCGCGCCAACCCGTGAAGCCTTCCGGGCCGGTCAGGTGCTTGGCGGTGAGATTCAATCCGCCGGTGTAGCCGATCTCGCTGTCGATGATCACCAGCTTGCGGTGGTTCCGGTAGCTGATCGTGTGCAGCCGCCAGATTGGCGAGTACGGGTGCACCACCACTCCGGCCTTGCGCAGGTCGTGCACGTACCCGCGGGTGAGCATCGAGAAGCTGCCGACCGGATCGTAGAGCGCCCGCACGGTGACGCCCGCCTTCACCCGGTCTCGCAGGATCTCGAGCACCTCCCTCGTGAGCACGTCGTCCGCCCACTCGTAGTACTCCATGTGGATGAGCCGGCGGGCGCCGCGCAGGTCCTCCAGGAGTCTGGGATACTTCTCCCGGGCGTTCTGCAGGATGTCGACGACGTTGTGGGTGGTGACCGGAGCCTCGGCCGACGTCCAGAGCAGTTGCGGCAGGCGCCGGTAGATTTCGATGTCGCTCTCGGAGAGCTGCATCCGCACGTCTTCCTGGGCGTCGCGTACCTCTGCCATCTCCTCGAGCAGGCCGGTGCGACCGAGTTTCCGGCGCAGCGCCTTGCGATGGCTGAAGGCGTTGGATCCGCGGCCGAACAGGAAGTACACGACGAGTCCGACACCCGGCGCCAGAACCATGAGAAACAGCCACGCGAGCGTCGACTGCGGCGACCGATTCTCGAGCACCAGGAACACGGCAGCCACCGAGAGGTACAGCACGTACAGGGCCCAGGACAGTTCCGGTGGCATCGTCGTCGTGCAGCGTGTCGCAACTCGCGTCGCGGTGCAAGCACGCGTCCTGCTGTTGTGTGCGCTGTGGCTCACGTGTCTCGCGACGCTGCTTGCGTGGCTCGCCGCGTCACGGCCGGCCATCCTGCTCGCCCAGGACAACCCGCCGATCGCCTGGGCGTGGAGCGGGGCCATCACGCCCGACAGCGCCCGGGTGGTGGCGCGCGTCGCCCGTGGCGTCCGGCAGGTGCGGCTCGTGATCACCCCGGACCGGGCCGGCGGCGAGTCGAGGACGATCCCGGCGAGCGGGTTCGCCACGCCTGATGCGCACTGGGTGGCGTCGTTCGACATCGACGGGCTCGAACGGGCGACCCGTTATCGCTACCGTGTCGAGACGGCCGATGGCGCCAGGATGGACGGCCGTTTCCGGACGTTCACCGACGGCCCTCTCTCGTTCCGCCTGGCTTTCGCGTCGTGCGCCTCGACGGCATCCAACCACCGCGTGTTCGACGCCGTCCGCGAGAAGGCGCCAGACATGTTCGTCCACATGGGCGACATGCACTACCTGGACATCTACAAGGACGATGCCGCCGCGTTCCGGCGCGCCTACGATCGCGTGCTCGACTCGCCGCGACAGTCGGCGCTCTACCGCGCGACGCCGATCCTCTACATCTTCGACGACCACGACTTCGGCCGGAACAACGCCGACGCCACCTCCGACAGCCGCAGCGCGGCGCAGGCCGTGTATCGCGAACGGGTGCCCCATTACCCGTTGCAGCCGGGAGGCGACACGCTGCAGCAGGCCTTCAGCATCGGGCGGGTTCGCGTGATCCTGACCGACACGCGGTCGGCGCGCACGCCGACGACGCTCCCGCGCGAGGAACGCACGATGCTCGGCAGCGAGCAGTTGCGATGGCTGGAGGCGGAACTGACGCGGGCGCGCAACGCGCCCCTCGTCATCTGGGTCAACACCGTGCCGTGGATCACCCGCAGCAACGAGCGCACGGTGGAAGGGTGGGCGCCCTATGCCGACGAACGCAGGCGCATCGCCGACGTCATCGAGCGGCTCGGCCTCACCGCGCGGATCGTCATGCTGAGCGGCGACGGCCACATGTCCGCGATCGACGACGGGACCAACAGCGCGTACATGTCGGGACGAAGCGAGGGCACGCGCGGCTTCGTCGTCGCGCACGCCGCGCCTCTCGACCGCTGGCCGCGCACCAAGGGCGGCCCCTACAGCCACGGTGTCTCGCGGCGCAACCACCAGTTCGGCCTGCTCGACGTCGTCGACAGCGGCTCGGCGCTCGACGTCACGGTGAGCGCACGCGACGCGAGGGGCGACGTCATCCGCGGGCTCGAACTGCGACTCCGCTGCGAGCAGTCGGCGTGTCGGCCGGTGAATGACGCATCCGATGCACGTGACACCGGCCCCTGACGCACCAGGTCCCTGCTGGAAGCGGTCGCTCTCGCGCGCTGCGCGAGCCTGACGGGCACGCACGCGTCGATTGCTTCCGAGGCGAGCGTCGCTCGGACTCTGCAGGCACGCCGCGTGCATGGTCCGGTTCGTGACCGACGCGCATCCATCCGGAGACACCGCAGATCGGGGTGCCGCCAGGAGCGCTGCCCCTGAGGTCGACGCCTCCACGAACACCGGGGCGAGCGAGCCCGTGGGAACCGGCCCCGCGGATTCCCCGGCACCCACGCGCCGCAGGCGTCGCCGCTGGCCGTGGATCGTCGCGGTCTGCGTGATCGGGTTCCTGTGGCTGCTCGAGGATCCCGCGACGCTGCGGGTCCGCAGCCCCGTGGCCGCTGCCGATACCGGGTTCCCCGACTACGTGGCGTCGCTCCTTGGCGCGCCCGTGACGACCGGCGACACGTTCGTGGTCCTGCAGAACGGCGACGAGATCTTCCCGGCGATGCTGGAGGCGATCGGCGCGGCGCAGCGCCGAATCAGCTTCGAGAGCTTCATCTGGTCCAACGGGGAGGTCAGCGATCGCTTCACCGCGGCGTTCGTGGCGGCCGCCAGGCGCGGCGTCGAGGTGCGCATCGTGCTCGACGGCTACGGCGCACGCGAACTGTCCGCCGAGACGGTGCACGCGCTGGAGCAGGCGGGCGTGCACCTCGTGTGGTTCAACCAGCTGCGCACGTTCACCGTCGATCGCGTCAACTACCGCACGCACCGCAAGGTGCTCGTCGTCGACGGCAGCGTCGCGTTCACGGGCGGGGTCGGGCTTGCCGATCACTGGCAGGGCCACGCGCAATCCCCCGACCACTGGCGCGACACACAGGTGCGCGTCCGCGGCCCTGCGGTGCGTGCTCTCGAAGCATCCTTCTACGAGAACTGGATCGAGTCGGGCGGCGCCCAGGCGCCGCGCCTCGATCCGGAGCCGGCCGAGCGCGCGGCGGCGGCGCCCCACACGCGGACGATAGTCGCGTGGAGCAACTTCTCCGGGGGTGCCAGCAACGTCAAGCTGCTGTACCTGCTGTCGATCGCCGCGGCGCGGCGGTCGGTCGACATCCAGTCGCCGTACGTGGTGATCGATGCATCGATCCGCTGGTCGGTCGCGCAGGCACGCGCGCGCGGGGTGCGCGTGCGCATCCTGACCGACAGCGACAACACGGATGCGATGCCGGTCAAGGGGGCCAGTCGCGACGGCTACGACGCGCTGCTCGCCCAGGGCGTGTCGATCGCCGAATACCTGCCGACGATGATGCACGTGAAGGCGCTCGTCGTGGACGACGTGTGGTCGATCGTGGGCACTGCGAACTTCGACAACCGCTCGCTCGAGCTGAACGACGAACTCGTGGTCGCCGTGCAGGACGCGCGCCTCGCGGCGACACTGGGCGCTGCGTTCGAGCGTGATCTCGCCCGGAGCCGGGTGTTCGACCTGGATAGCTGGCGCGACCGGCCGCTGTGGCACCGCGGCCTCGAGTGGTTCTGGGGCCTGTTCGGCGAGTTGTTCTGACTGCCGACGATCCGAACAACAAGCTTACGCATCAGGTCGCCGGCGGCCGGGCTGGGAGAGCGGCCCGGCCGTGACGCGTTCTGGCCCCGCCCGGCTTTCGCGCCAACGGTGCCTGCGTTGCCTTCGCCCGACGCGCCTGGCCGGAGACTCCGCTCGACCGACCAGCGGTGTTGGTCGCGCCTTTGCACTACCAGGCGGCGTGAGGGTCGGCGCAGCCTCCACCGATGACGTCGTGGACGCGGCGCGCCGAATGTTTCTTCCCGGTGTGACGTGGAATGCTACGGAGGTCGTGATGCAGAGCAGGATGATTCTTGGAGCCGGGGTGCTGCTGTCGGCAGCTCTCCTCGTCGGCTGTGACAACACGCGCGAGGGCATGGAGCGCGACGCAGAGAACGCGGCCGCCGAGTCCGAGCGAGCGGCAGAGCAGACGGCCGAAGCGGCACGCGAGGCGGGGCGCGACACGCGTGATGCACTCGGCAATGCTGCCGACGAAACGCGCGAGGCCGCCGGCAGCGTCGCCGACGCGGCGCGTGAAGGTACGGCCGAGATGAGGCAGGAAGCGCGCGAGGCCGCGAGCGTCGGTGACGCGGCGCAGCAGACAGCGCAGATCAAGACCGCTCTGATGGCCGATGCCTCGATCGACTCCACGAGCATCGACGTCGACACCAACGCCGACACGAAGACCGTGACGTTGCGTGGCCGTGTCCGGACCGCCGCCGAGAAGACCAAGGCCGCCAGCATCGCCGCGGACAAGGCCCCCGGCTATCGCGTGACCAACAACCTCGAAGTCGGGCGGTAGCACCGCCGGGAGGGCGCATCGGGGATCGCGCCCTCCCGCACGTCCTTCCCCTCGGAGATCGCATGCGCAGCGTGACGAGTGCCGACCTGTACCGGGCGGCCCGATGGCCGGGTGCGCCCGATTCGCGGCCGACTGCACTGGTCGACCGCATGCTGCGGCCGTTCGGTGATGTCAGGCACGGCGAGGGGGCGACGGCCGCCCTGCTGCTCTCGACGCTGTTCCTGATCCTCTGCGGCTACTACATCTGCAAGACGGTGCGCGAGCCGCTGATCCTCACGGGCGGCGGCGCGGAAGTGAAGGCCTACGCGTCGGGCTTCCAGGCGCTGGCGCTGATGGCGTTCGTGCCCGCCTACAGCTGGCTGGCGGCGCGCGTCAGCCGGCTCGTGCTCGTGGTCGGCGTCACGCTCTTCTTCGTGGCCAACCTCGAGCTGTTCTGGCTCGCAGGCCGGGCGGGCCTGCCGCATCTCGGCGTCGCGTTCTTCGTGTGGGTGGGCGTCTTCAACAACGCCGTCGTCTCGCAGTTCTGGTCGTACTCCAACGATCTCTACTCACCCGAGCGCGGTGCACGGCTGTTCCCCGTGATTGCGATCGGCGCCACCCTGGGCAGCCCCGTCGGCGCCTGGGCGGCCAAGGCGCTCTTCGATCGCGGCGTACCAGCCCTGGACCTGCTGCAGCTGGCCGTACTCGCGCTGTTGCTCTCGGTCGTGTGCTACCTGCTGGTGGAGCGACGGCAGCCGCACACGCGAGGAGCGGCGCCACAGGCGTCGGGTTCGCGGGACGGGTTCGCCATGCTCGCGCGCAATCCGTACCTGCGCCTCATCTGCCTGCTGCTGCTCGTGCTGAACGTGGTCAACACCACCGGCGAGTACATCCTGAGCCGGGCCGTGCTCGCCGCGGCGGAGGCGCAGCTGCCGGGCGCGTCCGACGCGGCACGCGAAGCCTACATCGGCAGCTTCTACGGCTCCTACTTCTTCTGGGTGAACGTCGGCGCCATCCTGATCCAGAGTCTGCTCGTGTCACGCCTGGTGCGCGTGGCCGGCATCGCCGGCGTGCTGTTCGTCCTGCCGATTGCCTCGCTGGCCACCTACGCGATGGCGCTGTCGGGCGCCAGCCTGCAGATGTTCCGCTGGACCAAGACCGTCGAGAACGCCATCGACTACTCGGCCATGAACACGGCGCGTCACATGCTCTGGCTGCCGACGGCGCGGGCCGAGAAGTACGCGGCCAAGCAGGCCGCCGACACGTTCGTCGTGCGCGCCGGTGACGTCGTCGCGGCCGGGCTCGTGTTCGCGGGCACGACGTGGCTGTCCATGGATCGCCAGGAATTCGCCGGCGCGTTGATCGTGGTGATCGGCCTCTGGCTGGGCGTCGGCTGGCTGCTCGTCAGCGAGTATCGCCGCCGCCAGTCCGATCACGCGGCGTCGCACTGACGCGCGCCTCGCACGCCTGCACACGGCGTCCGAGCGCGCGGAGGTTCGCCAGCGCGAACGCCGTGCTGTCGGCGAGCGCGTCGAGGTACTCGTCTGGCGCCACCGACAGCATCCGGCACGGCGCGGTGACGGTCACCGTGTCCTGCTGGTCGAGCCCCAGCACGGCCAGCAGCCCGAACGCACTGCCGCGCACCAGTTCACCGACACGCCCATCGTCGTGCTGCACCTGCGCCGTGCCCTCGACAATGATCCAGAGTCGCGCGTCGGCCGACCCGGGCTCGAGCAGTACCTCGCCCGGTTCATGCGAGGTCTCGTCCATCCGTGCGGCCAGCTCCGCGAGCGCGTCGCTCGGCACCTCCTGGAACAGGTCGACCTCGGTCAGCAGCGCCGCCTTCTCGACCGTCGTCAACAGCTCGTCGGCATCCATCGTCACGAGCGCACCGGCGCGGGCCGCCGCGCCCCTCCCGTTGCGTCCACGGCTGCCGCCACCACAGGCCGCTGGTGCGAGACGTGCGACGCCAACGTGGCCAGCCACGTGTCGCCGTCGCTCGCGAGATCGCGCAGGACCGTGGATGCCGGACTGACCGGCACCGCCTCATCGTGGGCGCCGGTCGCCGTGGCGTGCAGCGCCGGCAGCACGAGGTCACGATCCTCGGGCGTCAGCGTCGCCTCGAGGTACTCGAGCGCGAACGCGGTGATGCGTTCGTTGCCGCTGATCAGGCCGCGGTGAGCTCTCAACATCTCCTGGGGAGGGTACAGCAGCGCGAGTCGGCGGAACACGTGCTCACGCAACGATGCCGCCGCTTCGTCGAGCGCACGCCGCAGCAGCGCGGCGTCCCCATCGGCCATCGCCAGCGCGGCACGCTGGGCCCGGCGGCGTTGCAGTTCCGCCAGGTCGCCCTCGATGTCGGCCCGCACCTGTGCCGGATCGAAGGCGAACGGCTGGCCCCGCTTGCGCGCGGCGTTCAGCGCCCGCAGCGCGCGCGACAGCACGGAGCGAGGGGCCTCGCGGGACACACGAGTCAGCTGCTGCAGCGCTGCCGGCGTTCCTATCCGCCCGAGTATCGTGGCGAGGTCGCGGCGGACGCGCAGCGGTGCCTCCGGATCCACCAGCGTGTCGCCGAGGGTGCCGACGGCGGCGTCACCGAAACCCACGAGCGTGTCGTGGGCAAGCGCACGCGAGGCACCGCCGAGGCAATCGAGAAGTTCCGGGATGGCCTGGCGGTCGCGCGCGGCCACCAGTTGTTCGGACATGGTGCGCGCACGCGTCGGATCGCCCGAACGCAACGCGTCCACGATGGCCCGGTCGGCGAGCGGCGACCGACCGCGGTGCCGCACCGGGGCTGCGACGGGGCGGGGCGTCGCTTCGCGGCGGGCCCGCGTCCGCACCGATCGTGATCGATGCGCCATCAGCGCGCGCGCCTCACGGCGGGCGCGGTCCGGATCGGCAGCGGTCAGCTCGTCGAGCGCGAAGAGCACGTGCCGCTCGTCGGTGCTGCGCAGCATCTTCACGAGCTCGGGGATGGCGAGCCCGCGATCGACGTCGGCGCGCGTCTCCTGGCCTGGCCGCAGCAGCTCGTCCAGCGATTGCGACAGCGCCGGCCCGTACGCCTGCGACAGCCATCCGAGCACGATCACCCACGCCGCTCCGACGCCGATGGTCAGCGCCGACAGGTGCCAGATGTCGGCGCGGCCCACCTGGGCCAGGCCGACGAGCAGCAGCGAGGCCGCCACCTCCCCGCCCCGCGTGAGGAAGCCTTCGGCCGCATGCTTCATCGCCGCGCGTCGCGGGCCCTGGAGCGGGAAGAAGAAGAACTCGTGCGCCGTCCGGGCGATCGAATGCCTGGCCGCCGTCTCCCACATCCGCGTCACGACCGGCGGCCACGTGGCCGGCACGACGAGGCCGGCGGCCGCCCCGGCGATCACACCTCCCGGCAGGACGAACGCGAGCAGCCGCGAACCGAGCTGCGCGAGCAGCACGCCCGTCGCAGCCTGCGCGACGAGGGCGAGCAGGCTGACCGCCACGTTGAACAGACCGAGCCATCGCCCCAGTTCGGCCGCATCGCGCGACTGCTGCTGGAGGGCGTACTTGAACTGGTAGTCGACGATGCCGCCGGCGACGGCGCCGAGCAGCACCACGAGGGCCAGCAGGCGGGTGTAGCGTGCCTCGCGGATCATCTGCCAGGCAGCGGGCGGTGCCGCATCGGCCTCCGTGGGTCGGGAGGTATCGGGTCTCGCCGTCGAGTCGAGCCCGAGCGCCAGCGCGCCGGCACCGAGGTGCGTGACCGCGGTCAGGCCCAACAACTCGCGCAGGGACAACGACGAGGCGAAGCCCGTGGCCAGGAGCCCCGAGAACACGCCGCCGAGGATGCCGAACGCGCCGACCCAGCCGATGTGACGACGGGCCTGTCGTGCGTCGAGCATGCCGTGCACGAGCAGCCAGAACTGCGCGACCAGGAGAGGCCCGTACGCGCCGACCCAGACGTAGAGCGCCGCTGCGCTCCACGCGCGCTGATCGCGCAACAGCGTTTCCCAGACCAGCAGCGACACGCCGGTGGCGATGGCCACGCGCGCGAACGCATGAAGCGCGTCGCGCCCGCGTGTCAGCCACCCGACGACCGGCGTGATGAGGGCGGTGCCCACCAGCACCGCGACGGTGAGGTACGGCACCCACTCGACCGAGACGCGGCTGAGGAGCGAGCCGTCACGGACGATGCGGGCCCAGGTGAAGGCGCTGATGACGAGGAAGTGGAGGGCGCCGAGCGACCAGCGCAGGCGCTGCTCACGATCCGGCTCCCGACGCGGCTCCATCACCGCCATCATAGCCGTCTCGATAGCCTTGACTCGGCGTCGTTGCCGATCAACGGCGTCGCCGCCGTCCTTCGTCCCTTCACGCCATGTGCGGGCGTCCTACCGCACGTGCTTGTACATCAGGTCCACGAGTTCGTCGTACATCGCGTCGGCGGGCGCGTCCCCCTCGCGGATGGCGCTGGTGGCGCAGTGTTTGAGGTGATGGCGCAGCACCTCCCGGCCGACGGCGCGCAGGGCCTCCTGCACCGACGACAGCTGCGTGAGCACGTCGGCGCAGTAGCGATCCTCCTCCACCATCCGTTGCAGGCCGCGCACCTGTCCCTCGATACGACGCAGGCGCGCCAGCGTGCGCGCCTTCACCTTCGGGTCCACCACCACCGGATGCTTCGCGAGCGCATGTTCGGCCATGGTGTCCCCCTCAGACGATGCGGGCGTGTCGCAGCCGCAGGCTGTTTGCGACGACGCTGACCGAGCTGAACGCCATGGCGGCGCTCGCGATGATCGGGCTCAGCAGCAGCCCGGTGGCGGGATAGAGCACACCAGCGGCGATGGGAATGCCGACGACGTTGTAGACGAACGCCCAGAAGAGGTTCTGTCGCATGGTGCGAAGCGTGCGCCGCGACAGCGCGATGACGTGTGCCACGCCGCGTACGTCGCCGCGGACGAGCGTGACGTCGCTGGCAGCCATGGCGACGTCGGTACCGGTGCCCATCGCGATCCCGATGTCCGCCTGCGCGAGCGCCGGCCCGTCGTTGATGCCGTCGCCGACCATCGCCACCACGGCGCCTTCATCCTGCCGGCGCCGGATCTCGGCGACCTTGCCCTCCGGCAACACGCCCGCGACGACGTCCTCGATGCCGGCCTGCGCCGCAACCGCGCGAGCGGTGGCCGGCGTATCGCCGCTGAGGAGCACGACGTGCACGTCGAGCCCGCGCAGCCGCGCAATGACGTCGACGGCGGCAGGTTTCAGCGGGTCGGCGACGCCGATCAGTCCTGCAGCACGGCCATCGATGGCCACGTAGACGAGCGACGCGCCGGCCGACGTCCAGCGCTCGGCCTGATCCTGAAGCGGAGTGACATCGGTGCCCAGCGACTCGAGCAATCGCGCGCTGCCGGCGACGACATCGTGACCGTCCACCATGGCGCGCGCGCCACGGCCCGCGTGCGCCTCGAACGTTGTCGGTTCACGCAACACGACGGCCGACGCCTCGGCATGGGTGACGATCGCGGTCGCAAGCGGGTGCTCCGACCGCCGCTCCACGGCCGCCACGAGCGCGAGGGCCTCCCGTGAATCCACGCCGGGCAGCCATGCCACCGACGTCACGACCGGCCGTCCCTCGGTGATCGTGCCCGTCTTGTCGAACACCACCGTCGTCAGTTCGCCGGTCCGCTGCAACGCGTCGCCGCCCTTGACGAGCACGCCGAGCTCGGCGCCGCGGCCGGTGGCCACCATGACCGCAGTCGGCACCGCGAGGCCCATCGCGCAAGGGCAGGCGATGATGAGCACCGTCACCGCCGCCGCGAAGCCGCGGACGAGCGCGGCCTCGCCGCCGGCGAGCCACCAGGCCAGCAGCGTCACGAGCGCAATCCCCATCACGACCGGGACGAACACCGCACTTATCCGATCGGCGAGATCCTGAATCGGCGCGCGTGTCGCCTGGGCATCGCGCATGAGCCCGACGATCCGGGACAGCACGCTCGACGCCCCCACCGTCGTCGCGCGGAACGTCAGCGACCCGGTCCCGTTCACCGTGCCTCCGATGACTGCGTCGCCCGCCTGCTTGTAGACCGGCAGCGACTCGCCGGTGATCATCGACTCGTCGACGCTGCTCGCGCCGTCCTCGACGCGGCCGTCCACGGGCAGCCGCTCGCCGGGCCTCACGATCACGAGGTCGCCGTGTGCGACATCCTCGACGGGCACGTCGCGCTCGACGCCGTCGCGGACGACACGCGCCTGTCTCGGCTGCAGCGACACGAGCGCGCGCAGTGCTCCCGAGGTGCGCCGCTTGGCCCTGGCCTCGAAGGCACGTCCGGTCAGGATGAGCGCGAGGATCAGGATCACCGCCTCGAAGTACACGTCGGGCATCAACCCCCGGCGCAGGAACACGCCGGGCGCCGCCGTCGCCACGAGCGAATAGAGGAACGCCGCCGACGTCCCCACCGCGACGAGCGTGTTCATGTCGGCGCCGCCGTGGATGCCGGCCCGCCAGGCGCGCACATAGAAGTGGCGTCCCGCCCAGGCCATCACGAAGGCGGTGAGCAGGAGCAGGCCCCAGGCCAGGAGTTCGCGGTCGATCGCGTAGAGCCAGGGAGCGACGCGGCTGAGCGGCGGGTGGACCGCGGTCATCACCCATCGCATCAGCGGGTCGGTGATCTCGTGGACCGCATGGCCGCCAGCGCCGGCGACGGGCGCCATCAAGGGCATCGACAGCACCATGGCGACGGCGCCGGCCGCGAGACTCACGAGCGCCTTCCGGCGCAGCCCGCGGTACTCCGCCTCGTCAGCGCGATCGCGCGCCTCCTGCTCGGCGACGAGATCCACGACCGGGGCTTCGAGCCGCGCCTCGTAGCCGGTGCGCTGGATGGCGGCCACCAGTTGCTCCGGCGTCACGCGAGCGGGATCGAACCGGACCGAGGCGCGATGCGCGAGCAGGTTCACCGCCGCGTCGTCCACGCCGGGCAGGCGCGACAACGCCCGCTGCACCCGCGCCTGGCACGCGGCACAGGTCATCCCCTCGACGGGAATCTGCACCTGGTCGAGTGCCTGCGGTGGCGAGGCCACCGGAGGTTCCCTGTGTGGTGCGTTCACGGGTTCGGCACGTCCTGCGCGCCGGCGAGCGTGAATCCCGCCTCGTCGATGGCTTCGACGATCTGCGCCCGGGTCACCACCCGTTCGTCGGCGTCGATCACGGCGCGCCCCACCGTCACGTCACGCACGTCCACGCCCGGCAGTCCCTGCAGCGCCATCGTCACGGCCTTCACGCAGTGTCCGCACGACATGCCCTGTATCTCGAGTGCTTTCGTTGCCATCGCTCTTCCTTGTCCGCTTCGCTGGCGAGGTCATCAATATACCCCCTAGGGGTATTCGTGGACCCAGTATACACCCGCCGGTGCTGCCATACTGGCCCCGGTGCACGTCGCGACGGCTTCCCTCGATTCCCTCACCGACTTCCTCGGGGTGCGCGGATGGATCCCCCCGGCATCACACGTGATCGGGCGTGAACGCATCGGAAACGGCCCGGCCGTGGCCACGATTCGTGTCGCCACCGACTCCGGCACCACGCGCATTCTGCGGCAGCAGGACGCCACGGCCAGGCCCGGCGCCCGCGCGACGGTGGCCCCGGCCGACCAGGTCGCGGTCGAAGGTGAGTTCTATCGCCTCGTGCAGGGGTGCGCGGCCGTGGCCGATCGCATGCCGATGTGCCTTGGGCTGGATCGCAGCGACGGCATCGTCGCCCTGGAGGATCTCGGAGAGGCGACCCTCCTCGATGGCGCCTACCGTGGCCGTGAGCTCGAGGCGGCCGACGCGGCGCAACTCACGACGTACCTGCGCGCGCTGCACGGCATCGAGGTCGAGGAGGACGCGTTCGGCGCGCTGTTCAACGATGGCGTCCGTCTCGCGCGGCACGCCGATCGGTTCGAGGAGCCGATTGCCGCCGCGCGCGTGGAATCGCTCGCGGCGCGTGTCCCACGCATCGAGCATCTCGTGGACGTGTTCCGGACCGACCTCCACATCCGCGCCACGATGCGCGATCTCGGCGAGCGCTTCCTCGAGGGCCGCGGCGTGCTGCTGCACGGTGATTTCCGCCCCGCTCGCTGGACGACATCGTCGCGCGGCCTGCGCGTGCTCGCGCCAGTGTTCGCCTCGGCTGGCCCGCCGGCGCTCGATCTCGGGTTCTTCGTGGCGCACCTGCTGCTGGCCGCTCAGCCGCATGCGCTGGTATGCGGCGTGATTCACGACTACCGTCGTGATGCCTCCCTCGACCTCGCCGAGGTGAGTGCGTGTGTCGGACTGGAGATCGTTCGTGGACGGCTTGGGCGCGATCCCGTCCCGGGCCATCCGCCCGAGGCGCGGCTCGTCGCCGAGCTCGAGTACGCAGCTCGGCTCCTGCGCGGCCGTGCAACGGTGGAACTGCCGCTGTGAGCGCCGCACGACTCACCGCATTGCTCGCGATCGGGCTCGCGGCGCTCGCGTCGGCCAGCTGCAGGCGCGATGCTGCACCAGCGACCGATGGGCGCACAGCCGCGTGGATGGACGTCAGCCCGTCCTACGGCGATCCGCCACGCGACCCTGGAGATGCCCTCGCGTTGCTGCAGGCGTACGGATCGGGCAGGCTGGCGCTACGCGGCGTCTCGGTGACGTTTGGCAACGTGCCGCTGGTTCGCGGCTACCCGGTCGCCCACGAGCTGATGAGCCGCATCGACACGGGGCTGCTGCGACCGTGGCGGGGCGCCTCGAGTCCGGAGGAGCGCGCGGCCCCGACCGAGGCGACCGAGCTGCTCGAAGAAGCCTTGCGGAAGGAACCACTGACGGTTCTGGTGCTCGGCCCGGCGACCACCCTCGCGTCCGTGCTGCAGCGGCGTGCCGCCGCGGCTTCGCGCATCGAGCGCGTGATCGTGGTCGGCGGACGTCGGCAAGGAGATGCGACGAAGGGGGGGCCGGCGCCGCCAACGGTCACGAGCGGCATCGGCGCCGATATCGACAGCCTGAGGGTCCTGCTCGACAGCCCGGTCGCGATCACGCTCGTCGCGCCGGATCTGTCGACGGGCGTGGGGCTGGATGCGCGGGACCTCGAACGTCTGGAGGAGGCACGCGGGCCGATCCGCCTCGTGCTTCCGTCCGCGCGCGCATGGCTCGAGCAGGTCACGGCGACCGCCGGGCAGTCGTCGTTCGCGGTGCCGGCGATGCTTGCCGTCGACGTCGCCGCGCACCCGGGAGAGCTGCGGTGCGAGGTCGCGATGGCATCGCTGAGCAACACGCCCGACACGTCGACGCTGGTGGTGTCGAGTGAGGCGACCGCGGCTGGGCGACGCGTGACGTGGTGCCACACCGCGGACGCCGCCGCCAAGGACCGCATCCTCGCCGACCTCATGCGCCTCGCCCCGGTGCGATGATCGCCAGGCTGGGACAGCCGCATGCCGGCCGGGCTGGGACAGCCGGACGCCGGCCGGGCTGGGACAGCCGGCCCTACCGGGATGGGCCGCCGGCCACGCGCGTCAATGCGCGCCGATGACCTGCTCGAGGCCGCTGCGCGGCAGCACGTCCACACGCGTGGTGGCGCGCTTGCGCTCGGCAGCCGACAGCGAGGGTGGCACGGAGCACTGCCCGACGCGAATCACATGCAAGGCCTCGGCCAGCGATGCCTCCGCAGGGTCGCCGAGCTGCCGGTCCGGGTCGTCTGCCGCGAGGCAATCGGCGGGAATGCCGTCGAAGAAGTCGCCCTGGCCGTTGGCGTTGCGTAAGGTGAACGCGACGGGATAGAGGACCTTGTCGCAGAACGTCACGCCGTACTGTCCGACGGGCTTGCCGTACGAGGTGTCGCCCACCGTGATCACGGGAATGAACGGCCGCAGCGCGTTGATGACGAGCTCGCTCGCCGACGCGGATCCGCGCGTGGTGATCACCACGAGCCTATCGAGCCGCAAGGCCGCCGGCGCCGCCTCGAAGCGCGTGATCTCGTTGCGGAAGGCGTTGCGCTCGTTGTGGAAGTACTCGGCGAACACCTGTCCGTCGGTGCGGCTGCCGCCGATGAGGCTCGCCAGGTGCTGCGCCACCGAGACGAGGCCGCCGCCGTTGTAGCGCAGGTCGAGCACGAGCTCGGTTGCACCGACGTCGCGAAGCGCGCCAAAGGCCTCGTCGAGCGCCGCGCGCGAGGGCTGCACGAAGTTGCGGAAGAACAGGTAGCCGACCTTGCGCCCCTCCACCTCGTACAGCTCCAGGTACGACACGGTCGGGATCGTGACGGGGCGCTTGACCATGTGCGCGTCGGCGAACGTGCCGTCCATCCGCTCGTACCGGATGGTCGTCGCGAACCCCTCCTGCGACGGGCCCAGCGCAGCGCCCAGTTGATTGCTCTGCACGAGGGCCAGGACGCTCTGCCCGTCGATCGCGACGATGCGATCGCCGCGCTGCAGGCCGGCTTCCGATGCCGGGCTCTCGGGGAACACCTGCAGGATGCGCAGGCCGCGGCCGTCGTACGCGCTGCCGTAGCCGAAGCCGATGAACTGGCTGTCGGAGTAGAAGGCTTCCTCGCTCGCCCGCGATCCGATGTAACTGAAGCGCTCGTCGAGCGGCCGGTAGCGCAACGCCTCGAGCAACGCCTCCGGCGATGGGTAGGACGCCGCGTCGACCGTCGGCAGCGACGTGTTCCAGTAGTACAGATCCCGCATCACGTCGTGGACGTAGCGGTTCTGGCTCGTCGTGCTGCAGTTGGTGATGGACTGCGCGCGCGCGGCGGGCGCGACGGTCGCGGCAAGCACCAAGGCGGCAAGTACAGGGACGACGGGTCGCATGCGGGTAGCGCTCCTCGGCACGAAACCGGCAGGCTGGGGTGCCAGGGGGCCAGCGTAGCACGGCCGCATATCATGCAGGACCATGCGCTCGCTGTTGCTCGTGGCCCTCGGGGGCGCCGTCGGCGCCGTCGCCCGCGCCGTCCTCTCCACGGCGATCCAGGCGCGGTGGTCGTCGCGGCTGCCGTGGGGAACGATCGTCGTGAACCTCGCCGGCTGTCTCGCGCTCGGGGTGCTGGCCGGCGCCCTCGCCTCGCGTCCGCACCTCTCTTCGGCCTGGCGCACGTTCGGCGCCGTCGGCCTGCTCGGGGCGTTCACGACCTTCTCCGCCTTCGAGCACCAGACGCTGGCGCTGCTCGAGCAGGGCGCGGTCGGCGCCGCTGCTGGCAACGTCGCTATCAGCGTCGCGACCGGCTTGCTCGCGGTGGCGGCAGGGCAGGCGGTGGGGCGAGCCCTGTAGCGCAACGTGAGGGGGTTGGGACTTCGTCGTTCCGCTGGCGGGCAGACCGCCGGCAGGCAGACGGACGGCCGGCAGACGGACCGCTGGCAGACGGACCGCTGGGACAGCGGTCCCTACCTGATCCGAGGTGAGGGGGGCGACTGCCAGGCGCGGACGGCCGTCGTCATCGACTCACGCGCGACGCGGGTGATCACGGGACGGGCGACTACGCCGAGGCCGAAGGGCACCGGTCGGGACAACGTCAGCGACTCGCAGGTGACGACAACGCCATCGGGCGTCTGGACGAAGCGCCAGGACGACTGCATCCGCCACAGGAAGCCGCGACTGTCGTCGGCCGGGACGCGCCGCTCCCGTGGCGTGCCCGCGTCGACGACCTCGTCGATCCGGGAGGCGACGCTCACGCTGTCGAGCCGCGTGGCGCCGCGCTCGACGTGGCGCACGCGGTGCCACGTGTCGTACGTCGCCGTGACGAGCATCGACCGCGCGAGGCGAAGGTAGATCTCATGGCCGGTCGCCGATCGCGAAGTCACGTGCAGCTCCAGCACGTCGGGCGGCTGCCGATACCGCTCCGGATGACGAACCCTGTGCGCCACATCGTCCAGCGACCGACCGCGGAGCAGCACACTGCCCTGCCAGTGCTCCAGCGTCGCGCCGCTCACGTCCACGCCGCGCAGTTCCCGCCGTTGGACGACGACCCGGCCGGCTTGCAGGGCCGCGAGCGTGCGCGTGCCGTCCTGGTCCTCGTCCGAAGCCCACGCAGGCACGCCGCGCCCCGTCTCAGACGCACGTACACGCTCGAGTGTCCGCACATACCGATCCCACGAATGCAGTGCCTCGGCCGACGGGCTGGAGGCGTGCGCCGCAGGGGGCAGCGCCATCAGCAGCGCGCCGGCCGCGAAGAACGTCAAGGCCGGGCGGCGCGCAAACACCCAGCGATCCGCGATCAGGTAGTTCGCGGCAGCGCACGTCGCCACCGCCGCCACCTGTGCAGCGATCGGTGGCACCACACCCGCGAGCAGTGCGACCGCCGCGACGCCGGCGACGAGCGACGTCGCGCCGCTGCCGACGTGCGACCGCAACAGCGTCTGCAGCCACGGCGTGCCGTCGGCACGGTCGCGCCAGGCCCAGCGGCGATGCCACGCGTGGTGGTGGACGATCGCTGCCTCGATGGCGATCGGGGGGGACGCGACCGCGGGTACGCCCATGACGAGCAGGACCGTGGCGACCGAGAGCTGCACGGCGAAGCCGAGCCCGCCGACAACGAGGAATCGCGAAAGGCGCATCGTCATGCGTCGAGCCGCTCCTCACGGGCGAGATGCCATCCCGTGCGCACCGCTGACGCGACGAACGCCATCGCGATGCCGAGCGTCGCGACGACGCCACCGACGTCGAACAGCGGGACGAGGCCGATGCCCGGGACGGCCACCAACGGTCGTCCGACGAGGACGACGGCGCCCACGGCGAGCACGATGCGCAACTCGGTGGGGCCGAAGCCGAACGACGCGAGCCTGAACACGTGCGTGACGTGCGTGGCGAGGAACACCTCGGCCATCGCCGCGACGTAGGCGACGAGCAGCACGAGCGCGATGACCGGCTGCATGGCGCCAGAGAACGCCAGGCCACCGAACAGCGCCACCGCCCCGACGATGTCCACCACGTGATCGACGTAGTAGCCATAGCGGGGACGTTGCCGGTTGCGCACGCGCGCCACTGTCCCGTCGAGGCTGTCCCCGAACCAGTTGACGACGAGCAGGGGCGGCACGAGGTACAGCACGCGCGGGTCGTAGGCCGACGCGGCGAACGCGGCGCCGACGCCGACCATGGAAAGCAGCCCGAGTGCCGTGAGGTGATCCGAACCGACGGCGCGCGGCAGGCGCACGGCGATCCAGACGAGGAGGCGCTTCTCGAGCGTGGCGAGCAGGCTGTCGTGCTGACGGGCGTGAGACATGGCAAAGGCAGAAGTCACAAGTCGGAAGTCAGAAGTAAAGGAAGAAGGCTCAAGGCCAAAGGCGGCCCGCGGCCCGAGGCGGCCCGAGGCCCAAGGCCCGAATCCCGAGTCCCGAGTCCCCTTCTATTCCCGAATGTGCATTCGCCCTGCCGATTGGCTCACCGCGCCTGACCGTCCACCAATGTCAGCGTGACCTGCCCCATCACGCCGTCCTGGACTTCCACGGTTCGCGCGCGGCCGGCGAGCGCGCGCAGGTGCTCGGGGTCGCCCAGCGTCTGCATGTCCGCCTGGTCGGCCGGCACGGCGAGCACGTAGTACGAACCCGGACGCAGCCCCGGCATCTTGAAGGCGCCGTCGAGGCCTGGCCGCACGGCGCGCGCGCCCATCAGCCCGGGGCCGACGCGCTCCCACTTCGACTCGTCTTCCGGGAACAGCACGACGGCATAGTCGCTGGCGGTGGAGCCCGAGTCGCCGGTCACGGTGCCCGTCAGCCCGGTCGGCCGCCCGCTGACGACGATCTCCACGCCGGAGAAGCTGCGGGCGCTGCCGAAGTCGAAGCCCTCGACGGCGGACTGGCCGGCGACCCGCACGTCCTTCAGCCACCAGCCTTCGGGCAGCATCATGATGCTCAGCGCCTGGGTGCCGCGCACGCCGACGAGCTCGAACGTCATGTCGGGCTGGACCTGGCCGCGTCCCGGGGACGTGCCGAAACCCATGAACTCTCCGACCGGGTACGAGCTGACGCGCAGCTCGCGGTTGGCGAGCGCGTCTGTGGGCACGCCCTCGAGCACCACGCGCCCCCTGACCGTCGATCCGGGCGTTGTCCGGATCGTGAGGCTCACGTCCTCGCCATCGACCGACACGGGTTGGACCGCCCCCTCGGTGTCGGCGGCAGTCACGGTGTCGGGCCCGCCGCGCATCATCTGCATCACCACGAGGTTGTAGGCCCCCGGAGGCACCGACGCGACCTCGAACCGGCCGCCGTCAGCGATCGGACCGCCGCGCCCCATGCCCGGCATCTCGCCGCCGCCGACCGGCTGGAGGCGGACGAAGCCGCCGGCCATCGGCTCGCCCGTGGAGGTGACGACGGTGCCGCTGACGGTGGCCACCTTCGCGACAACGAGCTGGATGTCCATCGGCGTCTCGACGCCGGGCTGGACCTGCACGCGCTGCGCCTCTGCGGGATTTGCGGTGCCGGGACCATAGGTCGGGATGGTGTCCGAGGTCACCCCCTGCACCGCCTGGCCCCCCATGAAGAAGTTGCCGCGATCGGACGGCTCGGCGACGACGAGGTACTCGCCCGGCACGAGGCCATAGAGCCGGTAGTGGCCGGTATCGTCGGTGGCGTCGCCCATGTTCATGGGCACGTACCGCACCTGCCCACCGAACCGCTGCTGGCGGACCACGCGCACCTGCACGCGTTCGGCCGGCTCGCCTTCTTCGTCGAGCACGCGTCCGGTGATCACGCCGCCGCGTGGCAGCGAGAAGTCCAGCGGTCCGACCGCCGCGCCCTCGGCCACCGTCACGCGGCGCGCCGGGGTGTTCGGGCGCAGCTGCCCGTACATCTGGTTGGCGTATCCCGACCGCCGCGCCGTGAGCGTGTAGTCGCCCGCGGGTACCTCCGTGATGGCGAAGCGCCCCTCGTCGTCTGTCCGCGCGGCGAGCTGCCGTGGCGGAACGAAGACGCCGCCGCGCTGCATCTCGGGCGGCCGAGAAGGCTGCGCGACCACCGTCGCCCGGCGGAGGGGCAGCCCCGTGTCGGCGGCGACGACCCGGCCGTGCAGGCGTGCGGTGCCGACAGCCGGCGTCTCGCCGCCCGGCCTTGCGCTCGTGTCGCGCGGCGGCATCGGCGACCCCGGCCGGGGCATCTGGATACGGGGAGAC
>JAEYZV010000574.1 GCA_023427865.1 Acidobacteriota bacterium | reverse complement strand
CTTCGGGCTCGTTCACGTCCACGGTGCGCTCCGGCCGATGCCGCCGCGCCGTGGGCCAGTCACGACTGCTTCGAGGCCAACGGACGGATGCCGCCGGCCGTAAGGTCACCGGGTGACCCGCTTCTCGATGCGCTTCTCGTAAGGTCCTCCCTGCAGGACGTGCTCCACGAAGACGCCGGGGGTCACCACGGCGTCCGGGTCGATGCCCCCTGGCGGCACCAGGTACTCGACCTCGGCGATCGTCACGCGCGCGGCCGTCGCCATCACCGGGTTGAAGTTGCGGGCCGTGTGGCGGTACACGAGGTTGCCGTGCGTGTCGCCGGTGTGGGCCTTGACGAACGCGAAATCGGCCTTCAGCGGCGGCTCGAGCACGTAGTGAACGCCGTCGATCTCGCGGGTCTCCTTGCCCTCGGCCACGATGGTGCCGTAGCCGGTGGGCGTGAAGAACCCGCCGATGCCGGCGCCGCCCGCCCGTATGCGTTCGGCGAACGTGCCCTGCGGAACGAGTTCGACCTCGAGTTCCCCGGTCAGGAACTGCCGCTCGAACTCCTTGTTCTCGCCTACGTAGGTCGAGATCATCTTGCGCACCTGGCGGGCCCGCAGCAGGATGCCGATGCCGAAGTCGTCGACGCCGGCGTTGTTGCTGATCACCGTCAGGTCGCGCGTCCCGCGGCGATGGAGCGCGGCGATCAGGGTCTCCGGGATGCCACACAGCCCGAATCCGCCCATCATGATCGTGGCGCCATCGCCTACCAGCGCGACCGCTTCGTCGGCGCTTGCGACCTGCTTGTTCATGGTCAGGGGAGTATAAGCACAGACCCGGGGGCCGGGTACCGGGGACCGGGGACCGGGCCCTCAGACCCTGTCCACCGGAATCTTCGCGTCGTACGCTTCTTCACGGTAGGGCACGAAGCCCACGCGCGTGTAGTTGCGCAAGGCGGCCGGATGGTCGAGCGAGCACGTGTGCAGCCAGACCCGGGCAGGGCCGCTGCTCCAGGCTTCCCGCGCCGCCACGGTCAGCAGCGCGGGTCCGAGCCGCTGGCCGATGAACTCGGGAATCAGCCCGAAGTACGCGATCTCGACCTCGTGTGCAGTACGGTGCAGCTCGAAGTAGCCTGCAGGCGTACCGGCGACGGTCAACATCCAGACCTCCACGCCGCCCGACGCCATGTGCTGCGCGACCCGCGCGTCGCTCCAGTCCCAGCGTTCGAGCCAATGCCACGGCCGGCCGACTTCGCGGTACAGGTAGCGGTACAGCGAGCCAGGCACGCGGCCGAGGCGCCGCACCACGGCGTCCACGTCGGGGAACGCAAACGGCTGCAGCTGGTCGGGCGAACGCATCTCGAGGAAGGTGCGGGTGGCCGGCCTGTGCAGCATCCGCGCGTCGCGTGCCGGCGGCCGCTGCCCCTCGAACGCCGTTCGCCAGCGACGGCCGTCCTGCAGCAGCGGCTGCACGCCGCTCGCGTCGCCGGCGAGCATCGCCGCCTCCGGCAGCGCCTCGCGCAGCGTCGCGATCGCCTGCCCCACGTGTGTGGCGTTGGTGGCGAGGATGTCGCGCCAGAGCGCCGGCGCACTGCCGGCCAGGCGCGTCGTATCGGCAAGCCCCGGCCCCGCAAACTGCAAGCCGTCGCTGGTCACGGCGCGACCGACCACTGCCATCAGCGTGCTGCTCACCACCTGCGGCAGGTGGCTGACGTAGGCCATCACGTGGTCGTGCTCATCGGCGCCCATCACCACCGGCCGCGCGCCGACGCCGACGACGAGTTGCGTGACGCGGGCGAGCGCCTGCCCGACGTGCTGCGGACCGAGCGCCCCCCCGACGTCGGGGGTCAGTATCCATGGCCGGCCCACGAACAGTCCTGCGCTCGCATGCGCGAAGCCGCTGTGCGTGCTGCCGGCCATCGGGTGTCCACCGAGGAAGGCGACGTGCGGATGGCGCCGGGCGTGCGCGAGCATCGCGTGCTTCGTGCTCCCGAGATCGGTGACGAGCGTCCCCCTCGAGACGTGCGGCGCGAGGGCGTCGAGCAGCCGCAGGTTCTCGAGCACCGGCGCCCCGAGCACGACGAGGTCGCACTCCCCCGCCGCCGACGGCGCCGAGACGAGCGTGAAGTGATCGCGCACGCGCGGGTCGGCCGCCGGGTCGAGCACGAGGATCGTCACCTCCGGCCACACCGCGCGCACCGCAAGCCCGAGCGAACCGCCGATGAGCCCGCATCCGACGAGGAGGATGCGGTCGAACGGCGCCGGGTCTTTCACTGCCCCCAACCGCGGCGCGCCAGCGGCTCCTGGCAGATGCTGCGGCCGATCGCGGGCGCGATGATGCGCAGTTCGGCCATGAGCCGCTCGAACTGCCCCGGGAACAGCGACTGCGCGCCGTCGCTCCTGGCGTTGTCGGGATCGCAGTGGACCTCAATCAGCAGGCCATCGGCGCCCGCCGCGACCGCCGCCCGCGCCATGGGCGCGACCTTGTCGCGCCGCCCGGTGCCGTGGCTCGGGTCCACGAAGATCGGCAGGTGGCTCAGCTTTTCGACAACCGGGATGGCCGAGATGTCCAGCGTGTTGCGCGTGTAGCTCTCGAACGTGCGGATGCCGCGCTCGCACAGGATCACGTCCATGTTGCCGCCCGCGAGCACGTACTCGGCCGACAGCAGCCATTCCTCGATCGTCGCCGAGATGCCACGCTTGAGGAGCACGGGCTTGCGCACCTTGCCGAGTTCGCGCAGCAGCGTGAAGTTCTGCATGTTGCGCGCGCCGACCTGATAGATGTCGACGTAGCGGCCCATGAGCTCGATCTGGCTCGTGTCCATCACTTCCGAGACGAGCTTCAGGCCGTGCGCATCGGCGCCGGCGCGCAGCAGCTTCAGCCCGTCCTCGCCGAGACCCTGGAAGCTGTAGGGCGAACTTCGCGGCTTGAACGCGCCGCCGCGCAGCACCTTGGCACCTGCGCGTCGCACCGCGGCCGCCGTCTGCATCACCTGGCTCTCGCTCTCGGCCGAGCAGGGTCCCGCCATGACGATGACCTCATCGCCACCTATTCGCAGGTCGCCGATCGTGATCACCGTGTCGTCGGGCTTGAACGTGCGGCTCGCGAGCTTGTACGGCTCGGTGATCCGCATCACCTCCTGCACGCCCTCGAGCACCTCGAGCAGCCGCGGATCCTGCTTGCCTTCCCCGCCGACCGCGCCGATGACGGTGCGGAGCGACCCGGTGGACCGGTGCACGTCGAAGCCCATCTGCACCAGTTGCGCGACGACGCGCTGGATCTGCTCCTCGCTCGCGCGTTCCTCCATCACCACGACCATGTCCGTGTCCTTCCGAGGACGATCGGCGCGTTCGGGACCCCCGCCGCCCGGTGAAGCCGGACGCCGTCGGGTCTTCGACCGCCTTACCGTCAGATCTCCGTCTATGCCTCGTCGTCGCGTGTGCCCTGCTGCGACACCACGCGTTCCAGCCGTCTGGCCTCGTCGATGATGCGTTCGAAGAGGCGCATCACCGCGTCACCGTCGAGCGGCCCCGTGTTCACGCGGCGGACGTGGTCGAGCACGTCCTTTTCGCGACCGGGCTGGTAGATCGCCAGGCCGATCGCCTTCTTGATCTCGCCGATCTCCAGCGCGCACGTGGCCCGCTGGTTCAACAGCGCCACGATCTGCTCGTCGAGCGCGTCGATGCGCTCGCGCAGGGCGCGCATGCGCCAGTCCGGGTCGTTCATGCCGCATCACCGCTGCGCAGCCAGCGCACGAACCGGCGGACTTCGTCGGCCAGGTCCGGCGACTCCCCGTGCCTGGCGATCTGCGCCACGAGGGCGCTGCCGACGACAGCGGCATCGGCATACCTGCCGACGTCGCGGATGTGCTCGGGCCGCGACAGGCCGAAGCCGAGCGCGATCGGCAACGTGGCATGCTCGCGAATCCGTGCGACGAGGTCCCGTGCATCGGCGGCGACCTGATCACGCACGCCGGTCACGCCGAGCCGCGAGATCGCGTACAGGAAACCCTGGCCGAGCGCATTGGCCTGCTCGACCCGCTCCGGCGTCGTCGTCGGCGACAGCAGGAAGATCGGCGCGATGCCGTGCGCCACGAGCACGTCACGGGTGGGGCCGGCTTCTTCGAGCGGCAGGTCGAGCAGCAGCACGCCATCCACGCCGGCTGCCGCCGCGCGTGCGGCGAACGCCTCGACGCCGAAGCGCACCACCGGATTGGCGTAGCTGAAGATCACGAGCGGTGCGGCCACGTCCTTCCGGATGTCGCTCACGAGGTCGAGCACGCCACGCAGCGTCGTGCCCGATCGCAGCGCGCGTTCCGATGCCCGCTGGATCTCGGGGCCGTCGGCGAGTGGGTCGGAGAACGGCACGCCGATCTCGATGACATCGGCACCGCCCTCGTCCACCGCGCGGATCACCTCGCCCGATCGGTCCAGCGTCGGGTCGCCGCCCGAGACGAAGGCGACCAGGCCGGTGCGCTGCTCCTCCTTCATGCGCGCGAATGCCTGTGCCAGGCGCGTGCTCATGCCTGCCCCTCCAACAGGTGCTGGATGCTCTGGACGTCCTTGTCGCCACGACCCGACAGGTTCACGAGCACGAGCCCCTGCGAACCCACCTCGCGCGCGACCTGCTCGACCGCCGCAATCGCGTGCGCGGACTCGAGTGCCGGCAGGATACCTTCCAGCCGGCCGAGCCGCTGGAAGGCCGCGAGTGCCTCCTGATCGGTGGCGTAGCGGTACTCGGCCCGGCCCTTCTGCAACAGGTCCGCATGCTCCGGTCCGACGGCGGCGTAGTCGAGCCCGGCCGACACCGAGTGCGTGAGCTCGATGTTGCCGGCCTCGTCCTGGAGCAGGTACGTGCGAGTGCCGTGCAGGACGCCCGGCGTGCCGCCGGCGAACCGGGCCGCGTGCCGTCCACCGGCGATGCCCTCGCCACCAGCCTCGACCCCGACGAGGCGCACCTGCTCGTCGGCCACGAACGCGTCGAACAGTCCCATCGCGTTGCTGCCGCCGCCGACGCAGGCGACGGCGACATCGGGCAGGCGGCCGTACTGCGTGAGGCACTGCCGGCGCGCTTCCTCGCCGATGACCGACTGGAACTCCCGCACCATCAGCGGGTAAGGATGCGGGCCGAGCGCCGATCCGAGGAGGTAGTAGGTGTCGCGCACCGTGGCGACCCAGTCGCGCATGGCCTCGTTGATGGCGTCCTTCAACGTGCGCGATCCGGCGTCGACGCCGCGCACCTCCGCGCCGAGGACACGCATGCGGAAGACGTTGAGCGCCTGCCGCGCCATGTCGTCGACGCCCATGTAGACGACACAGTCGAGGCCGAGCAGCGCGCAGACCGTCGCCGTGGCCACGCCGTGCTGCCCGGCGCCCGTCTCGGCGACGATGCGCCGCTTGCCCATGCGGCGCGCAAGCAGCGCCTGGCCGAGCGCATTGTTGATCTTGTGCGCGCCCGTGTGTGCCAGATCCTCGCGCTTGAGGAGGATGCGCGCGCCGCCGCACGCCTCGGAGAGCCGTCGCGCCTCGTACAACGGCGTCGGGCGCCCGACGAACTGGCCGAGCAGGTGCTCGAACTCCTCGATGAATGACGCGTCGGCGCGCGCCTGCAGGTACGCCTCGGTCAACGCCTCGATCGGCGCGACGAGAGTTTCCGGCACGAAGCGGCCGCCGAACTCCCCGAAGTAGCCACGCTGGTCGGGATCGCGTCGGCCGAAGACCGGGCGCGCCGTGCCGTCCTGCGCTGTCGATTGTGTCATCTGCATCGTGTCCTGTCTGGCGCGTTCGGGGCACCCGCCGCCCGGCCAGGCCGGACATCGGCGGGTCTTCCACGCGCCCTACCGTCCTGCGCTGCGCACCGCCTGCACGAACGCGTGCACCTTCGCCGGATCCTTGATGCCCGGCGCCTTCTCGACGCCCGAGGCGACATCCACGCCCCACGGCTGCACCTGCGCCACGGCGTCGGCCACGTTGTCGGGCGTGAGCCCGCCGGCAAGCACGAGCCGCCGTGTCCGCGCGATGCGTGCGGCGCCCGCCCAGTCGATCGTCCTTCCCGTGCCGCCAATCGACACCGGGTCGTGGCTGTCCAGGAGAATCGCGGCGCGCGCGGTCCTCCAGGGGCTCTCGTCGTACTGCTCCACGCCGAGGGCCTTCAGCACGGGGCGCGGGAAACGCGCCCAATCGGCGGCCTGCTCCCTGCCGTGCAATTGCACGCCCGACAACCCGACCGCGTCGGCCACGCTGCGCACGTGATCGGGCGTCTCGTCGACGAACACGCCCATCGCGGCAACCAGCGGCGGCAATGCCCGGGTGATCGCCTGTGCCTGCGTCAGGTCGACCGCCCGCTTGCTCCCGGGCCAGAAGATCAGGCCGATGGCGTCGGCGCCGGCGTCGAGGGCGACGAGTGCATCCTCCACCGACGTGATCCCGCACACCTTGATACGCGTCACGATCGCGCCTCCTCCGCAGCGGTCGCGTCGGCAATCACCCGCGCCAGCCCCTCGCCGGGATCGGCATCGGTCATGAACCGCTCACCGATCAGGAACGCGCCGTAGCCTGCCGAGGAGAGCGCCGCCAGGTCCTCGCCCGTCCGCAGTCCACTCTCCGCCACCCGCACGCGTGCGGAGGCAATGAGCGGGGCCACCCTGAACGACGTCTCGATCGAGACCGACAGCGTCTTGAGGTCACGGTTGTTGACGCCGACGATCCGCGCGCCCGCGTCGATCGCGCGGCGCGCCTCCTCCTCGTCGTGGACCTCGGTGAGCACGTCCAGGCCGAGGTGTGCCGCGTGCGCGAGCAGGCGCACGAGCGTCGGCTGGTCGAGGGCCGCGACGATGAGGAGCACGGCCGATGCGCCAGCCACGGCCGCCTCGACGATCTGGTACTCGTCGACGACGAAGTCCTTGCGCAACAGCGGGAGGTCGGGCTGCGACGCATGCACCGCGACGAGGTGATCCAGGTGACCGTCGAAGAACCCGGGCTCGGTCAGCACCGAGATGGCGGCAGCTCCCGCGTTCGCATACTGACCGGCGATGGCCACCGGATCGTAGTCGTGCCGCAAGACGCCCTTCGACGGCGATCGCCGCTTGCATTCCGCGATGATGCGAACGCCGGGCTGCGAGAGAGCGCCGACGAAGGAGGCCGGGCTCGGAGAGCCGGCCCTACCGGAGCTGGTACGGTCCGCTGTCCCAGCGGGGCCCATCAGCCGCCGCTCCAACTCCGCGAGGCTCACGCGTTCGCGCGCGACCTCCACCCGCTTGCGCGCCGCCGCCACGATGGCGTCGAGGACCGACGGCACCTCGTGAGCACTCATGCCTGCGCCTCCACGGACGCGTGCGATTCACTCACGAGGCGCTCGAGCGTGTGCGCCGCGCGTCCGCTGTCGATGGCCGCCGCTGCCTGCGCCACGCCGTCAGCGACCGTGTCCGCCCTGCCGGCGACGAACAGGCCCGCGCCTGCGTTGAGCAGGACGATGTCGCGCACGGGGCCCGAGGCGCCGTCGAGCACCTCGCGGGCCACGCGCGCGTTCTCCGCCGCATCGCCGCCGCGCAGGTCTTCCACGGTGGCCTTCGTCAGGCCGAACATCGCCGGGTGCACGAAGAAGGTCCGCAACAGCCCGTCGCGGCACTCGGAGACCTTCGTGTAACCGGACGTCGACAGTTCGTCGAGGCCATCGGCCGCGTGCACGACCCACACGTGCGCCGAACCGAGCAGGCCGAGCGCACGCGCGACGAGCTCGGTCAGCTCCGGCCGCGGCACGCCGACCAGTTGCCGCGTCGTGCCGGCGGGGTTCGTCAAGGGGCCGAGGAGGTTGAACGCCGTGCGGACGCCGAGTTCGCGCCGCACTGGCGCGGCATGTCGCATCGACGGGTGGAACGTCGGCGCGAACAGGAAAGCGATGCCGGCGCGGGCGAGGCATTGCGCCACCGGGGCCGGCGTGGCGGTGACCGCCACGCCGAGTGCCTCGAACACGTCGGCGCTGCCGCTGCGGCTCGACACGGATCGGTTGCCGTGCTTGGCCACCCGCACGCCGCACGCGGCCACGACGATCGCGGCCATCGACGAGACGTTCACCGTGCCTGCGTTGTCGCCGCCGGTCCCGCACGTGTCGAACACGTCGCCGAAGCGCAGCGGCAGCGGCACGGCCGCCTCGCGCATGGCGCGCGCCAGCCCCACCAGCTCCTCGGGACGCTCACCTTTCGAGCGCAGGGCCATCAACAGGCCGGCAATCTGCGCTGGCGTCGCGTCGCCGCGCATGATGGCCGCCATGGCGCCGGCCGCCTCGTCGGTGGTCAGTGCGTCGTGCCGTTGCAGCTTCTCGAGCAGTGGCGCGAACATCAGATCTCCAGAAAATTGCGCAGCAGGTGGTGGCCGGGCCCGGTCAGCACCGATTCCGGGTGGAACTGCACGCCGTGCATCGGGAACTGCCGATGCCGCAGCCCCATGATCGTGCCGTCCCCTCGAGTGCGGGCCGTGACTTCCAGGTCCTCGGGCCATCCGTCCGGCGAGACCACGAGGCTGTGGTACCGCGCAGCCGTGAAGCCCTGCGGGATGTCCTTGAACACGCCCCGTCCATCATGGTCGACGTCGGACGTCTTGCCGTGCATGAGCACCGGTGCGTTCACGACACGTCCCCCGAACGCGTAGCCCATCGCCTGGTGGCCGAGGCACACGCCGAGCGTCGGCACCGTCGGCCCGAACGTCCGCAGCACGTCCACGGAGATGCCCGCGTGCTCCGGGCGTCCCGGCCCCGGCGAGATGACGATGTGCGACGGCTTCATCGCGCCGATCTCGTCGATGGTGATCCGGTCGTTGCGATGGACGGCGACCTCGGCCCCGAGCTCGCCGAAGTACTGCGCCAGATTGAACGTGAACGAGTCGTAGTTGTCGATCAGCAGGACCATGGCTACCCGCGATGGCGCCCGAGCGACTGGGCGAGTTCGAGCGCACCGAGCGTGGCGCGCGCCTTGTTGAGGGTTTCCTCGTACTCGGTGGCCGGATGGCTGTCGGCGACGATGCCGGCGCCGGCCTGCACGAAGGCGACGCCGTCGCGCATCCAGACCGTGCGGATGGCGATGCAGAAATCGAGGTCGCCGGCAAAGTCCAGGTACCCCACGGCCCCCGCGTACACGCCGCGCGCACGCCCTTCGAGCTCCGCGATGATCTCCATGGCCCGGATCTTCGGAGCCCCCGAGACCGTACCTGCCGGGAAGCACGAGACGAGCGCGTCGAGCCGGTCGGCATCGTCTGCCAGCGTGCCGACGACGCGCGAGACGAGGTGCATCACGTGGGAGTAGCGCTCGAGCGTCATGAACTGCGGCACGCGCACCGAGCCGTACTGGCAGACGCGACCCAGATCGTTGCGCCCGAGGTCCACGAGCATCACGTGCTCGGACCGTTCCTTCTCGTCCCGCTTGAGCTCCTCGCCGAGCCGCAGGTCCTCTTCGTGCGTGCGCCCGCGCGGTCGCGTCCCGGCAATCGGGTGCGTCTCGGCCTGTCCACCCTCGACGCGCACGAGCATCTCCGGCGACGACCCGACGATGGACAACTCGCCGACGCGCATAAAGTACATGTACGGCGACGGATTCACGTGCCGCAATGCGCGATACACCGTGAACGGGTCGGCCTGCAGCTGCACGTCGAAGCGTTGCGACAGGACGACCTGGTAGATGTCGCCCTTGCCGATGTACGCCTGGGCGCGACGCACGGCGTTCTCGAACTCGTCGCGCGTCGTGCGCGGCGTCACGACCGGCGCCGACGACGGCGCGGCCGCCGCGGCGATGGGCTGCGCGTGCGACTGCTCGAGTTCCCGCTGCAGGAAGTCGAGTCGCGCGTTGGCGAACCCGTAGAGCGACGCCAGGTCGTCGGCCGGCGAGATCCGCGCGTTGGCGATCAGCAGGATCCGGTGCTTGACGTGATCGAAAGCCAGCACCGTGTCGAACAGCATGAACGCCGCTTCGTCGCGCGGGTCCTGCTGCCCGTCGTACGCCTTCCACACGTCGCGCAGCGCCGGTTCGAAATGCGGCGCCGCGTCGTAGCCGAAGAAGCCCACGGCACCGCCGGTGAGGCGCGGCAGGCCGGGCACGAACGGCGACCGGTACTCCGCCATGATGCGCCGCAGCGCCGTGACGAAGTCCTCGTCGAGCTCGGTCACCTGTCCGCCCTGCTCGACGACGGCGCGGCCGCCGCGCGCGCGCAGGACGAGGAAGGGGTCCTTGCCGAGGAAGGAATAGCGCGCGACCTGCTCGCCGCCCTCCACGCTCTCGAACAGGAACGCGTAATCGGAATGTTCCGCCACGCGGAGGAACGCCGACACGGGCGTCAGCAGGTCGGCCAGCAACTCGCGACAGACGGGCACGAACGTGCCCCGCCCCGCGAGGTCCACGAACTCGTCGAAGGTGGTCTGGGTCATCGCGGACATGAGGTCTCCGGCACGAGCGCCAGATGGGGCGCCTCGCCATGGATGGCAGCTCGCATGACGTCGACCGGCGGGTCGACGGCGAGCCAGGTGGCCAGTTGCTGGGCGGCCTGGGCGATGAGCATCTCGAGCCCGCCCAGCGTCTCGCAGCCGGCAGCGGCGGCATCGCGCAACAGTCGCGTGCGCCCGGGGTTGTAGACGAGGTCGTAGACCAGTCGTCCGCCCTCGAGCAGCGCGGCGTCGACAGGCGAGGCGTCCTGGTCGGGGGCCGTACCGACGGGTGTGGTGTTCACCAGCAGGTCCCAGCTGCCGCGCGTTGGCGGCCACTCGCCTGCCGTCGCGCCGAGCGCGGCAAGCGCCCCGGCCTGATCACGCCGGCGGGCGTGGACCGTGACCCGAGCGCCTTCCGCGTGCAGGCCGGCCACGACCGCACGCGCCGCTCCGCCACCGCCGAGGACCGCGGCACGACATGTCGCCAGAGGCATCCGCGGACGCAGCGGCTGCAGGAAGCCCTCGACGTCGGTGTTGCTCGCGACCCAGCCGTCGGCGACGCGCGTCAGGGTGTTGGCCGCACCGAGGCGCGTGGCCAGCGCATCGGCCAGGACCGCGCGCGAGAGCGCGTCGAGCATGAACGGGGCGGTCACGCTGAGCCCGCCGACAGCGAGTGCCTCGGCCGTCAGCAACAGGTCGTCGATGTCCTGTGCCTCCAACGGCAGGTACACCGCGTCGACGCCAAGCGCCTGGAGCGCCGCGTTGTGCAGCGTCGGCGACCACGAGTGCGCGATGGGCCGCCCGGCGACGCCGAACACCTGCGTCACGGCCGTGTGGCTGCCCACGCGGTACCGCGTACGCATGACCTCAGGGCGGACCTGCCCCGGCGCCACCGCGGCGCCGCTGTACGTCCAGCACGAGCCGAATCGCTGCGCGAGGATGCGCGACGGCAGGCCGGCGGTGCCCATCGCGATTGCCACGACCGGCAGCCCGTCGGCCTCGCGAGCAAGGGCGCGCAACGACAGCTGGTCGGCGAGCCTGGTCGGCGTCACCGCCACCTTCACCACGGCGGGCCTGCGAGCGGCCATGGCGCGGACGAGCGCCGGCAGGTCGGCGGGGATACCGGTGAAGTCGTGACGCGACAGGACCACGCGTCCGGGAAACGCCGCGATGAGGTCGTCGGCGAAGGGTGCATCCCACTCGACGTCGACGTACGCGGCACCGAGCGCGAGGGCCTCGCGAAGGCGCGCCTCGCGCGCGGCCTCCGCGCCCTCGAACGCCCCGCCCTCTCGTCGCGGCCTGAATGTCACGATGGCGCGTCCGGCGACGTCACCGAGCAGTTCGGCAAGCGGCAGCGGCGGCAGCCGATCGACGCGGAACTCGACGAGGTCGGCCACACGTGCCGCCGTCGCACGCGCCATCGGGACGTCGGCGGCGGCGAGATCGGCAAGCGTGGCGACGAGTTTCACGGTGTGGGACATCGATGTCGTTCCGGGTTCCGGGTGCCGGGTTCCGGGTTCCTGCGTGCCGCCGTTCGGCGTCCAACACGAAAAAGCGCCCCATCGGCGGTGGCCGAAGGGGCGCCAGGATTCCTGTGAATCTGTGCTGGTCGTCGCGCGGG
>JAEYZV010000571.1 GCA_023427865.1 Acidobacteriota bacterium | reverse complement strand
GCGCGGGGGCCGCCGGCCCTACGAGATCGTGGTTCGCTCGCGTCCTACGTGGCCCTGCTGCTCCAGTCCGTGTGGAACGATCCGTCGCGGTCGAGGCGACGGTACGTGTGCGCCCCGAAGTAGTCGCGCTGCCCCTGCGTGAGGTTCGCCGGCAGCCGCGCGCTGCGGTAGGCGTCGTAGTACGAGAGCGACGCGCTCGTGGCGAGCACCGGGATGCCCATCCCGATGGCGGCCTGCACGAACTCGCGCCACGCATGCTGCCGCGCACCGACGGCCTCGCTGAACGCGGGGGCGAGCAGCAGGTTCTGCAGCTGCGGGTCGCGCGCGAACGCGGCGCGGATGTCTTCGAGCAGCGTGGCCCTGATGATGCAGCCGGCGCGCCAGATGCGGGCGACCTCCGCCGGGTCCACGGCATAGCCGTACTCGGCCGACGCCATCCGCAGCAGCGTCATCCCCTGCGCGTACGAGGTCACCTTGCTCGCGTACAGCGCCTGCCGCGCCGCATCCACCAGGCGCGCGCGATCACCCGTGAACGCTGGTGACGGCCCGCGAAGCACCTGGCTCGCGACGACGCGCTCGGACTTCTGCGCCGAGATGAGCCGCGATTCGACCGCCGCGTTGACGGTGGGAATGGGCGCGCCGACGTCGAACGAGTCCTGGCTCATCCACTTGCCGGTGCCCTTCTGCTGCGCCTCATCGAGGATGACGTCGACGAGCGGCCCGCCGGTCTCGGGGTCGCGCTGCGCGAGCACGTCGGCGGTGATCTCCACGAGGTACGACTTCAGCTCGCCGCGATTCCACTCGAAGAAGATGTCCGAGATCTCGCCGGCGGGCATGCCGAGCCCGCGGCTGAACACGTCGTACACCTCGGCGATGAGCTGCATGTCGCCGTACTCGATGCCGTTGTGCACCATCTTCACGTAGTGGCCCGCGCCACGCGCACCGACGTACCCCACGCACGGCAGGCCGTCGTCGGCTCTCGCGGCGATGGCGTTGAAGATCGGGGCCACCGCCTCCCATGCCGCGCGCGAACCGCCGGGCATGATCGCCGGGCCGCGCAGCGCGCCCTCCTCGTCGCCCGACACGCCCGTGCCCAGGTACAGCACGCCTCTCGCGGCGAGCGCCGCCTCGCGGCGGTCGGTGTCCTTGAAGAAGGAGTTGCCGGCGTCGATCAGGATGTCGCCCTCCTCGAGGTGCGGCAGCACGTGCGCGATCACGTCGTCCACCGGGCTGCCGGCGGGCACCATGAGCAGCACCTTGCGGGGTCGAACGAGGATGTCGGCCAGCTGCCCGGCAGAGGCGGCGCCGAACGCGCGCCGGTCATCGCCGGCGGCGAAGGCCTGCGTCCTGGCGGCGTCGAGATCGTAGCCGGCCACCGTGAACCCGCGGCTCTCGATGTTTCGGGCCAGGTTGCCGCCCATCACGCCGAGCCCCACCACGCCAATGTCACACGTCATCGCGTCCTCGTTGGTCGCGAGCAGCCGATGCGGAGGCCTGCGACCGCGCGTATTCTCTCCCGACGCCCCGCGGAATGCGAGATCGTCACCGGGCCGTCGCGGAAGCCGCGACGGCTACGTACGGGTGGGACGGCAACGCGCTGGTAGGGATACATAGACGTCGGACCTTGCCCGACGGAGGCCGCGGCGCCGCCCGTGGGGCGAACGTTCGCTCGGCTGCGCTACGATCGGACAGACGTGGCTCAGGACCAGCACACAACCCCGTCCTCCGAGGGACCCGAAGGCGCCCCCGCCCGCCGGCGCGGCTTCATGCCGCATCGGCGGAAGTTCCTCGCCACCGGCCTGGCTGCGGGCATGACGGGCACCTGGGTTGCCGGATCGCCCTCGTGGGCCGCGCGCTTCCTGCGCGAGCGTGCAGGGGAGTTCGGTCGGGTCGTGCCGGAGGCGCCGCACAAGCCGACCCCGGCAACGTGGTCCGACAATGCGATCACCATCGCGTGGCTCGGGCACGCCACGGTGCTCATCGATTTCTACGGCGTGCGCATCCTCACCGATCCGACCTTCTTCCCCCGCATCGGCGTGGACGCATGGGTCGGGACCATCGGGCCGCTTCGGCTCGTGCAGTGTGCGCTGACCCCCCAGGAAGTACCCGAGATCGACCTCCTCCTCGTGACGCACGCGCACTTCGACCATCTCGACACGCCGTCACTGGCGGCCGTTCCGGGAAAGCCGGCCGTCGTGATGGCGCACGCCACGTCGGACCTGCTGCCGCGGAGGTCGTGGGCGTCGGTGTCCGAGCTGCGGTGGGACGAGGCGTCGCGCCTGACGACGAGCCGCGGCGACCTGCAGGTGCGCGCGATCGAGGTCCGCCACTGGGGCGCGCGCGTCCGCCGCGACACCTGGCGCGGCTACACCGGTTTCATCGTCGAACGCGAGGGCCGGCGCCTCCTGATTGGTGGCGACACGGCAGACACGCCGCTGTTCCGGGACCATCGCCGCCACGGACCGTTCGAGGCTGCGGTGATGCCGGTCGGCGCCTACGACCCGTGGATCCGGAACCATTGCACACCGGAGCAGGCGGTGCGGATGGCCGATGCCGCCGGGGCACGCCTGTTCGTGCCCATACACCACAAGGCGTTTCAGCTGAGCCGCGAGCCGGTCGACGAACCCCTGGCGCGCACCGAGGCGGCGCTCGCACGGGAACGCGACCGACTGGCCCTGCGCGAGACGGGGGAATCCGTCGTGATCGCGAGCTGACGGCCGCTCATCACCGAGTCGCCTTCTGCGGCGCGGTTGCGATCGAGGAGGTGGGAGCACGCCGCTCCCAGGAGGACTCCTCATGATCGCGACACGACTGGCCACCATCCTCGCCGCATGCGTCACCGCGGCCCCCTCGACACTGCTCGCTGCCGACACGCTGCCACCGTCGGTCCCGGCTGACCTGGCGGTTCCCGCCGGGGCGCAGCCCTTCCTCGCTGCAGACGCGGAAGGCACGCAGAACTACGTCTGCGCGCTCGGACACGGCGGCTTCGCGTGGGCGTTCATCGGCCCTCAGGCCACGCTCTTCGATGCCAGCGGGCAGCAGGGACTTACGCATTTCCTCTCCCCGAACCCCGATGAGGGCGGCGCCGCCCGCGCCACCTGGCAGGACTCGTCGGACACCAGCCGGCTCTTTGCCACCGCGGTGGCGAGTTCCTCCGACCCGACGTTCGTCACCCCTGGCGCCATCCCGTGGCTGCTGCTGCGGGTGGTCGGCGACGAGGCGGGCCCGACCGGCGGCCTGGCGCTCTCCGGCGCGACGTTCATACACCGCGTGGACACCGCGGGCGGCCTGGCACCGGCCACCGGCTGCCGTTCCGCGAAGGACATCGGCAAGAAGGCGCTCGTCCCGTACGCAGCACGTTACGTGTTCTACCGATGAGCACACAGGGCCGTCGACTCGACATGGTCGACGGCCCGTCTTCGGTCCGGCTTTCGGACTCTCCCTTCTGACTTCTCTCTTTCTTCTTTCCTTCCGACTTCAGACTTCTGACTTCTGCCTTTCCTGTCTACTCCGGCCTGAAATGCCGCCCGACGACGTGCGCGGTGACCCGGCGCCCGACCTGCTCGCCATGCGTGATCGACGTCCGCCAGTGCAGGCCCGCCCACACCCGCGCGTCTCCGATCTGCTGCATCAACACGTCGAGGTCGTGGTACGTGCGCTCGGTCTGCTGGATCCGCGGCACCGCAGCTTTCGAGGTCGTCAGCGTCCAGGTCACCTTGCGGGTGCCGAAGGCTGCTGCCACGGCGTCGACGACCGCGGTCGACCAGAAGCCGTGGCCCGACGGGTACTCCGGGTGGTTCACCGACAGCAGCGGCCGCCACGTGGGATCGGCGTCGGTATTGGGGTTGCCATCCTCGTCGGCACGTGGAATGGCCGTGCGGGGCCGCCAGAACGCGTGCCGGTACTTGGCGGCGAAGCCGACGATGATCGCGTCGGACACCGACGTGTGCACCATGGCGAAGAGGCGGGCCGTGTCGACCGTGTCGAGGTCGTGCGCGCGAGCCAGCGCAATCAGGTTGCGGTTCCAGTGCACGTAGGGGTTCTCGGCCCAGAAGTACGCGACGTCGGTCTGCTCCGGCGTGCGCACGACGCTGTCGACCCGCCCGAGATCGCGTGTTTCCTCGAAGTCGTCCGCAAACACACGGGATCGCATCGGGCGCGGGCCGGCGGGGAGGAACCGCCTGATGTCGGTGAACGTGAACGGCGCAATCCGTCCCAGCTTGACGTCGGCGGGCTGCGGTGATCCCGGCCCGGTGGGGCAGCCCGCGTCGGGCTCGAACTCACCGACCGCAGTCGGCGTCCCGCTGCACTCGAACATGACGCTGACGCCGAAGCGGTCGTCGGCACGCGCCGCGAGCACCGCGCTCGCAGCGGCCTCGCCGATCTGGATGCCCTCCGTGCGGGCGATGCCCTCCGGGATCGTGGCGAGGTAGGCGGCGTACTGCTGATCGAGGTACGCGACCTGGCCCGCCGCCACGCGCGACCGCGCCGTGCGCCAGGCGGCCGTGGCCACCGCCGCCCGGACGTCCGCGTACGGCACCGGCACGATCTGCGTGACGAAGGGACGGTAGCGGCCCTCGACCGAGACGGCCGCGTCGTAGGCAGCCAGCATCACGGTCGCGTGCAGGATCTGCGAGGTGCCTCCCGAGCGCGGGCCGGTGTCGGTGACGACGATGGCCGGCTGGACGATGGCGGCCCAGTCGGCGGTGGCGTTCGGCGTCGCTGCGTGAGCTGCAGGACTCGTGAGCAGGGCGAGTCCGACGAGAAGCGAATGAGTGCGCATGGCGATCTCCTGACACGGGCGGGTCG
>JAEYZV010000509.1 GCA_023427865.1 Acidobacteriota bacterium | reverse complement strand
GCCGGACTGTGTCCGGCCGCCAGGCCACACTGACCGTCGGGCGAAGCCCGACGGCTACAGCTTCGTCAGAAGATCAGCCGGAAGCCGAGCTGCACGAAGCGCTGGAAGTTCGACTGGCCGACGGTGTTGCGGTTGATGCGGCCGAAGTTGTCCGAGCCGGTGCCACGCTCGAAGTCACGCTCGTCGTACATCGGGCTGTTGAAGACGTTGAACGCTTCGATGCGCAGCTGGAACCGCACGCGGTCGGTGATCTGCGTGGTCTTGGCGAAGTTCAGATCGAGCTGCCAGTACCCCGGCCGCCGCAGCCTGTCGTCGAGCACCTGCGCGGTACGCGCCTGGAAGGGCTCGCGGATGAGGAAGAAGGGCTGCGTGCATCCGTAGTTCGCCGAGTAGGCGAGCAGCGTGTAGTCGCCCGACGCGTTGCGCTGGCCGACGCACGGCTGCACGCCGTAGATGAACTGCCCGTCCTTGGTCGGATCCAGTGCGGGATTGCCCACCAGCTCCGTGTTGTCCGGAATCTTCCAGGGCTGGCCGGACTGGTAGACGAACATGGGTGCGACCGACCACCCCTGGAGCAGGGCTCGCATCAGGCCCGTCCGCGTCTCGCCGAACGGGAACTCGTACACGCCCGACAGCGAGATGCGGTGACGGCGGTGGGTCCAGTAGGGCCCTCGCACGAGTTCCATGGTGCTGTTGTCGATGAACGCGTTCTGCCCGCCGATGCCCGGCGCGCTCTGCGTCCAGCCGGACGAGGCGCCGATCTGTTCGTACTTGGGCACGTAGGTGTAATTGCCGCTCAGGACGAGTCCCCCCGTCCAACGCCGGTTGGCCACCAGCTGCAGCGAGTGGTAGTTGATCGTGCCGTCGTTGCGCTGCGTCTCGGTGATGCCGCCGAACGCCGGGTATGGGCGGCTCAGCTCGAACCGCGACAGCGTCGGGCTCGTGAAGCGCGCCGTGCCCTCGAACCCGGGCACCTGGTAGAACGGGTTCGGCAGCTGCTGATCGCAGTAGGCCCGCGAGCCGCCCTTGGTCACGTCGCACTGGTCGAGGAAGTCGCGGCCGGGCTCGTTGATGCCGCGGAACTCGCTCTCCTGCTGCGTGGACCGGCTGCCGGCATAGCTCACGTCGAGCGTCACGCCCCAGGGCAGCTGGCGTTGCACGCCGGCCGAGAAGTGATCGGCCTTGGGCACCACGAAGTCCGGGTTGGCATACGAGAGGCCGCGGCCGAGGAACGTCAGGGCGCCGAGCGCGCTGCCGGGCGGCTGATCGACACCGTTGGGGAACGGGTTGCCGAGCGCGTAGGTCGGCGTCTGGCCGCCGTCGAGCGAGGGAATGAGCGCCGTCTGGATGCTGAACCCCTGGACGTGTCCCTGCCCCGTCGGGTTGAGGTAGTACCGGCCGTAGCCGCCGCGCAGGACCGTCAGGTCGTTCAACTGATACGCGGTGCCCAGCCGGATCTGGACGTTATTCCTGTCCAGCTTCCAGGGCTCGTCCGGGTTGCCGTCCACGCCGACGAACGTCAGGCCGCCACGCACCTGATACCCCGGGAACCGCGACTGGTCGATGCTCCCGCTGACGGGATTGATGATGGACGGATCGAAGATGTAGTTGAGCCGGTTCTGCTCCTCGCTCACCGAGCTGTTGAAGTCCCAGCGCGCGCCGGCGTTGACGGTCCACCGATCCGTCAGCTTCCAGTCGTCCTGGATCCACGGCGCGTAATAGGTCCAGCGGTAGTCGGGCAGGAGGTTGTTGTCCACTGCGCCGCCCGACGGCGCGCCGAGCAGGAACGACGCAAAGCCGCTTCCTGACAACGCGTCGGCGCGGTTGAACTCCCGCTGCGTGAACGCGCGGTTGAAGTCGAACCGCATCCCGGCTTCGCCGACGCTGCGTCCCGCCACATGGGTGCTGCGGAAGTCGAGCCCCGCGCGGATATTGTGACGGCCCCGCGTCAGCGAGATGTTCGGCTGGATGCTCCAGATGTAGTTGCGGTTCTCGCTCTTGTTGCGCGACAGCGACGCGTACTCCGAGATGTTCACGCGCGGGAACAGTTTCTCGGGAAGCTGGTTCACGAGGCTGGAGGGGAACCCGAGCTGCGTCGAGTCGAAGCCGAAGCCTTCGTCGGAGCGGCTCAGCTCGAGGAAGTACGTGTAGGAACCGCGCAGGTTGAGCACGGTGCTGCCGCCCATGATGTGCACCCAGTCGCCGACGATGGCGCGGTTGGCGCGGATGAGGGGGAGCTGCCCGTCCTGTGCCGGGCCGCTGCGGATTGGCGTGCTGTTGCGCAGCTCGTTGCGCTCGTTCTCCGCCCAGCGGAAGAACGTGCGGTTGTTGGCGTTGATGTTGTGGTCGACCTTGGCCACCCAGTTCCAGAACACGTCCTTGTTGATGTGCTCGGTGAACGCGAGGTTCTGCTGCCAGGGCGCGACGCCAGGGGTCGTGTTGTTGGGCAGCGGGTAGTACTGCATGATCTCGCGGGCGATCGGGTGGATACGGTCCTGCGGGATGATGTTGCCCGGGAACGGATCGCGCACCCACGTCCCGTTGACGTTGCGGCCGGTGGCCGGATCGTAGATCTGGATCAGGTTGCCGTTGATGTCGCGGTAGTCGCTGAAGTCGCCGCGACGCATGGCTTCGGTGGGCGTGGTGTTGAACAGCGGGTTGGGCGTGCCTTCGCGGTAGCGCTCACCGGTGAACAGGAAGAACGTCTTGTTCTGCCCGTTGTAGAGCCCCGGAATCCTGACCGGCCCGTCGATGCTGAAGCCGTATTGATCGAGGTAGTGGTCGCTCTTGGGCGCGGACCGGGAGTTGAGGAGGAACGAGTTGGCGTCGAGCCACTTGCGACGCATGAACTCGTAACCCACCCCGTGGAAGGTGTTGGTGCCCGATTTGAGTGACATGTTCACCACGCCACCCGCCGTCCGCCCGTACTGCGCGTCGTAGGTGTTGGTGGCGATCTTGAACTCCTGCACGGCCTCGGCCGGCGGCACGTACGCGATGTTGTTGCCGCCCTGGTTGGCGTTGTTGGGCGCCCCATCGAGCAGGAACTCGTTGTTGCGGTTGGCGCCGCCGTTCATCGAGAAGTCGGCGAGCGCGCCGTTGTCGAACGGACGCAGGTAGACGGCCTGGGCGTTGTAGTTGACGCCCGCCACGAGCGTGGCCAGCGCGATCGGGCTGCGTGATTGCAGCGGCAACTCGGCGATGCGCCGGTTGTCGATGACGTCGCCGCGGTTGGCGTTGCCGGACTCGAGCACGGCCTGCGCCGTGACGGTGACCTCCTCGGTCTGTGCGCCGACGCCGAGCGTGACGTTGAGCGCCGCCACCTGGCCGACCTCGAGCACGAGCCCGCTGCGCACGTACTTCTGGAACCCTTCGAGTTCCACGGTGAGCGTGTAAGGACCGGGACGCAGGAAGGGGATCGTGTACGTCCCTTCGTCGTTGGTGACCGCCGTCGCCAGCTCGTTGGTCTCGGTGTTCTGCACCGAAACGGTGGCCCCGGGCAGCCTGCCGCCGCTCGCATCCGCCACCTGTCCCCTGACCGTCGCTCGGAACTCCTGTGCCGTGCCGGTGGCGGCAAGTGCCATCACCACCGCCGCACAGAGCACGGCTCTAACGCATTGCGCACTCCCCATGGTTCCCCCCCAAGCGAGTCCCGGATGCACGTGAAGCTCGACGCCTCGCAGCGGCTCGCCGCGCAACGCGTCGCAAGTTGTCCAATGAGCGACCAATCTCATACACCGGAACCGTGTGGTTAGACAACCTGATCCTCGCTACGGAGGAGTTCGCGTCGGCTGCGCGCCCGCGGCGCGCGGCGGAGGGACGAGATGCGGGTTGAGCGTGCGCGCTCGCGCGTACGCGCCGTCAGCCGCGTCGGCGGCGCCGAGACGATCGAGCGCGCGTCCCATCTGGAAATGCGCCGGCGCATACGTCTCCCGGATTGCGAGCGCGCGCCGGAACGCATCGAGCGCCGCCAGCGCGTCGCCCTGCTCGAGCCGTGCGGTGCCCACCGACGTCCAGACGCGGGCTTCGTGCTCGCGCTCGGACGCGTGCCTCAGCCGCTCCCCTTCAGCGGCGTGCCGACGCGCCCCTGCATCGTCGCCCGACGCCCGCAGCACGCGAGCGAGGGTCTCGTGCGTGCCCGGAACGTCCGGTCGCAGTGCGAGCGCCCGACGCAACGCCGCGGCCGCTCCCTGCCAGTCGCGCCCGGCGGCCCGCACCACGCCGAGCAACTGGTGCGCCTCGGCGTGTCGAGGTTCGATGGCGATTGCGGCCTCCAACGCCTCGATGGCAGACGCCGCGTCGCCGCGATGCCACAGCGCCGCGCCGAGCGCATGATGTGCTTCCGGCCTCGGGTCCGACGCGATCGCACGGCGCAGCTCGGCGATCGCTTCGTCCAGGCGATCGAGACGCTTGAGCAGCAGCGCGCGGTTGTAACGGGCCAGGGTGTGCCGGGGCGATTGCGCCAGCACGCGCGTGAAGCTGTCGAGGGCGGCGTCCACGTCCTGCTCCGACTGCGCGAGCCCGAGCGTGAACAACGCGTCGGCGTCGGCAGGCGCCCGGCCCACGGCCGCGCGCGCGAGTTGGGTGGCCTCCCGTCCGCGGCCCACGGCGACCAGTGCGAGCACCAGCCCTCGGGACGCCTTCTCGTCGTCGGGACGCGCGTCGAGGGCGGCGCGCCAGGCATCGACGGCGGCATCGAGCGCACCGACCCGTTCGAGGGCCTCTGCAAGGCGCATCTGGATCTCCGCGTCGCGGGGCGCGAGGCCGGAGGCGGTCCAGAGGAGCGCCAGCGCGCCGCCGGCATCTCCGCGCGCCTCGAGCTCGAGCGCACGACGATACGCGTCCCTGGCGCTCGTGGCGGGCGCCTGCGCCAGGGCGTGCGTGGCAGGCGCACCACACAGGACGGCGAGCAGGATCGAGGCGGCGAGGCCGCCGCTTGGCAGCGACATGCGAGAAGGCGCTCATTGTGCCTCGGCCTCGTGCCGCTTGCACGTCGCGGCAGCAGGGCGCTCGCCCGAAGCTGCCCTGGACGGCTGGCCGCTGCGCATGGCACCGACCCGTCCGTCGGCGGCGATTGGCTGTGGCCACAGGCCAGGGCGGTCAGGCGTGCGTCGACCCCTGAGCGCTGCGCCCGAGTATCACCGTGCCGACGGCGGGCGATAGCCGGGCCCGCGCAGCGGACGTCCGGGCCGTGCCGAGGTGATCGTGCCATCCGCGATCACCGCCGTGCCGTTCACGAGCACGTGACGGATGCCTGTCGAGTACCGGTTCGGTTGTTCGAAGGTCGCCACGTCTTTCACCGTCGCCGGATCGAAGACGACGACGTCGGCCATCATCCCGGGTCGGATCAGGCCGCGGTCGGTGAGGCCGACGCGGATGGCGGCCTGCGACGTCATCTTGCGCACCGCCTCTTCGAGCGTCAGCACGCCGTCCTCCCGGACGTACTTGCCGAGCACGCGCGGAAACGTGCCCCAGGCGCGCGGGTGCGACTTGGAACGCGACAGCGGCCCGTCCTCGGCGCGTGCGCCCGAATCGGTATCGAACGACACCCACGGCGTGCGCATCGCCGCGACGACGTCGTCCTCGCGCATGATCGAGATGATCACCGACGACTCGGCCCGGTCGGCAATCACGAGATCGATCGCCGCGTCGCGTGGATCGCGGCCCATCGCCTTGCCGATCTCGACGAAGTTCAGCCCTTCGTACTTGCGCAGCTCGGGATCGAGCACCGAGCTGAGCATGACGCCGGACGGCCCGCCCGACCCGTACCACTGGTTCTCGTACGCGGCGCCGGGATCGTCCATCTCGCGCTTGACGCGCTCGCGCACCGCCGGGTCCTGGAGCCGTTTCAGCAGCGCCGCCGTGCCTCCCTCGCGCACCCACACCGGCAGGCACGCGTCCAGGCCGTTCGACGCGCGATCGTAGGGATAGATGTTGGCCGATACCCGGAGCCCTCGCGCTCGCGCCGCCTCGATTGAGCGCAACACGTCGGGCATGCGGCCCCAGTTGGCCTTGTACGCCGTCTTGAGGTGCCAGATCTCCGCGGCCGTGTCGGCACGCTCCGCGATCGCGAGCACCTCCTCGATCGACTCCGAGATGCCATTGGCCTCCGACCGCTGGTGCGTGATGTAGATGCCCCCGTGTTCGGCCGACACACGGGCCAGTTCGACGAGTTCGTCGGTGGTCGAGAAGCGGTTCGGCACGTACTGCAACGACGAGCTGACGCCGAGCGCGCCCTGCAGCATCGCCTCGCGCACGAGCGCCTTCATGCGCGCCATCTCGCCGGGCGTCGCCGGGCGGTCGTCGTTTCCCACGACGTAGTCGCGGATGCCACCCGACCCGACGAACGTGCCGATGTTGATCGTGGGCGTGGCGCGGGCAAGTCGGGCGAAGTACTCGTCGAGCGTGCGGAAGTCCTGCACGATACCGAAGGCGTCGTAGCTGGCGCGCCGCTCCTCCATCATCCGGTCGCTGACGGGCGCAATCGACGCTCCCTCCCCGGTGATCTCGGTCGTGATGCCCTGCGTGATCTTGCTCGCGGCGCGGCCGTCCACGAGGACGTTGAACTCGGACTGGCCGAGCAGGTCGATGAAGCCCGGCGTCACGACGAGGTTCGTGGCGTCGATGCGGGAGGCCGCCGGCGCGTCGCCGAGCAGACCGATGGCCGTGATGCGGTCGCCGGTGATGCCGACGTCGCCACGGAACCACGGCGCGCCGGTGCCATCGACGATGCGTCCATTGGCGATGACGACGTCGAAGGTCGGCGGCTGTCGCGCGGCCTCGGACATTGCCGACAACGGCGCACTCCCGCACGCGCCGGTCACGGCGGCGGCGAGAACGACGCCCAGGACACGCGAGCAACGGCTGTTCATGCGCGCGATTGTAGTCGCGCCGTGAACCACGAGCGGGCTCGGCTGACTACGACCGTGTCGCCTTGCCTGCGTTCACGAACGCATCGTCGCGCGGTGCGGCACCGGCTCGATCGGTCGCTCGGCCGGCAGGCGCACGGTGAAGCAGGCGCCCTGCCCGGGTCCTTCGCTGTCGGCTGCCACGGTGCCGCCGTGCAGTTCGACGAGATGCTTCACGATAGACAGGCCGAGTCCGAGGCCTCCGTGCATCCTGGTGCTCGTCTGGTCCGCCTGCCGGAACCGATCGAAGACGTGCGGCAGGAACTGCGCCGCGATTCCCGCGCCATCATCGGCCACCGTCACCGCCACGTCGCCTGAATCGCGCGTGATGCACACGCGGATGGTGCCGTGTGTCCCCGTGAACTTGACCGCATTGCTCAACAGGTTCCACATCACCTGCTGGAGGCGACTGGCGTCGCCACGGACGAAACAGGGTGGCGCCTGTTCGATCGACATCCGGATGTTCTTGCCCGCCGCGGCCATCCGCACCGTCTCGGTCGCCTGCACCACCAGCTCGCACAGGTCGATCGACTGCAACTGCAGCTCCAGCTTCCCCGATATGATCCTCGACACGTCGAGGACGTCCGCGATCAGCTGCGCCTGCGAGCGGGCGTTGCGGTCGAGTGCCTCGAAGATCTTCGGCATCCGGCTCGGCTCGATCTGGCCACTCGTCAGCATCGACGTCCATCCGACGATGGCGTTCAGCGGTGTGCGGAGTTCGTGAGAAAGCACCGCAAGGAACTCGTCCTTGAGGCGATTGGCCGTCTCTGCCTCGGCACGCGCCTCGCTCAGTTCGGCAAGGAGGTCGCGGACCTCGTACTGGCGCGCCCGCGCTCGGAGCGCCGCCCGGATTGCCGAGAGTACGGCCGCGACCCGTATCGGTCGCTCGAACAACGTCACGTTGCGCAGCGACTCGATCGCGCGGATGGTACGCTGCATCACGTCCGTGCCGGAGCTCCCGGCAAACAAGAGGACGGGCACCTCCGACCAGGACGGCTGACGTTCGAGCAAGGCCGCGAGGTCCGGGCATCCGGGATCGTCCAGCGCCTCTTCGGTGAGCAGCAACGCGCCACCGCCGGTGCGCTCGAACACCGAACAGAGCCCCGTCATCGAAGCGCAGACGACGTTGGGAATCGAGGCGCGCGTGAGGAGTTCCCGCGTGAGCTCCGCGTCGCGCCCGACCGGCGCGAACACGAGGACCCGCGTCGCGTTGTCGCCCGGGTCAGCCAACGGGGTCATCCGACAGCAACGGCTTCGATGAGCCGGCGTAATGCGGGACGCCGGTCAGGATTCCATGGAACTCGGTCAGCGGCTGGCCGACCTGCACCTGCGAGGGGCCGATTCGCAGCTCACGAATCGCGGTCTCGTGTGTGCCGGTGCGCTTCTTGACGACCGAGACGGCCTTCCGGATGTCGCCCTGCGCTTCAAAGAACCGGAAGAGCACGATCGCATCGGCGAGGTAGCTCAGATCCACCGGCGCAGGCATCACCGTACCCACCGTGCCGTGCTGCGCCAGCACGATGAGCGTGCTGACGCCGCGCTCGTTGAGGAAGGAGAGGAGCTCGTGCATGCGCACGATCGGCGCATCGGTCGTCGGGATGGCGTTGATGTAGCCGTTCAGCGTGTCGCTGCCGACGAGCCGAACCCCTTCGTCGTCGACGAGGCGGCGCACCGTGTGGGCGAACTCGCCGGGTGACGTGACGCCGGGATCGACCTGGCGGGCGATGAGGTGACCCGACGCGATCCGCTCGGACGCGTGCATGCCGAGCGCATCGCACCTGGCCACGAACGTCCGCAGGCGCTCGTCGAAGAGGAAGATGGCAGCCTTCGTCCCCGGGTTTGCGGCGCCACAGAGATATTGCGCAGCAACGGTCGACTTGCCGACGCCTGCGGGTCCGACGAACAGCGTCGAGGTGCCCCACGTCAGGCCGCCGCCGAGGATGGCATCGAGTTCGTCCGAGCCGCTGCGGATCGGCGCGTCGCTCGACCCCTCGGGACGGGGTTCGACGATGAGCTGCGGAAACACGGTCAGCCCACCGGGACGAATGATGAAGTCGTGGAAGCCTTCGGTGACCGGCAGGCCGCGCATCTTGACGATCCGCAGCCGCCGCCGCGCCCGGCCGTACTCGAATGGCAGGTGCTCGAGCGACACGACGCCGTGCGCGATGCTGCGCAGCTGCAGGTCGTCCTCACCGACGGCGTGATCGTCGAGGATGAGTACCGTGGCGCCGCGGCTGGCGAAGAACTCCTTCAGCCCGAGCACCTGGCGACGGTACCGGAGCGGGTCCCGCGCGAGGAGGCGCAGCTCCGAGAGCGAGTCGAGCACGACGCACGCCGGTCGCACGTCCTCGGCGCGCTGAAGAATCGTCTTCGTGAGGTCGGCCAGCTCTACCTCGGCGGGGTGATAGAGCGTGTACTCCTCGACCGCACGGTCCGGCACAGCCGTGAGCTGCTGCGTCTCGATTCCGTCCAGCGACCAGCCGTGCGATTCAGCGACGGTCAATAGCTCCTCGCCCGTCTCCGAGAGCGTGACGTAGAGCGTGCGTTCACCCCGATCCCGGGCGGTGAGCAGGAACTGGAGCGCCAACGTCGTCTTGCCCGTACCCGGCGCACCTTCGATGAGGTGCATGCGTCGGGTAGGCAGGCCGCCGCCGAGGAGCTGGTCGAGTCCCCGAACGCCGGTCGGGGCCTTTGCCTGAGCAGTTACGGTCATGGTCAACCTTGTCGCGGTGTCGGACGGCGATCAGGGCGACGCCCGGGCTTCGCCAGCGACTCGACTGCAAGATACACGCCCGGCGGGGCGATTCTACGGACGCCCTGCCGCTCGGCCATCGCAAGAGGCCGGCGGCACGGTCGCAACACAGTACAATCGGTCCCGGCTTTGAACACCCCCGCGTAGCGATTCACCTTCCGGTTCATCCGACGCAGGTTCTTCGCCAGAGACCGTGCCCGGCACGCCCGCTCGGAGCCCCTTTCCGACGCACGTCGTGCTGCGCCATGCCGGATACCGATACCGAGACGCCGATGCCCGTACTGCCCCCGAAGCTGATGGCCGCCAACCGCGGCGAGATTGCCATCCGGATCTTCCGCGCTGCCACCGAACTCGGACTGCGCACCGTGGCCATCTACGCCGAGGAGGACCGCTTCTCGCGGCACCGCTTCAAGGCCGACGAAGCCTATCGCCTCCGCAAGGAAAAGGGACCCGTCGGGGCCTACCTCGACATCGAAGGCATCATCCACCTCGCCAAGGAGAAGGGCGTCACCCTCATCCATCCCGGCTACGGATTCCTCTCGGAGAGTCCGGCGTTCGCACGCGCCTGTCGTGAGGCGGGGATCCGGTTCATCGGCCCCGACCCCGAGATGCTCGACACCATGGGCGACAAGGTGTCGGCGCGCGCCCTGGCCGGGCGCGTGGACGTGCCGACGCTGCCGGGCACCGAGGAACCGGTGACCGACCGTGAGGCCGCGGCGCGAATCGCCAGGGAGATCGGCTTTCCGCTCATCATCAAGGCCGCGTTCGGCGGCGGCGGCCGCGGCATGCGCGTGGTCGGCAAGGAGTCGGATCTCGACGCGCTCCTCGACCAGGCGCAGACCGAGGCCGGAAACGCCTTCGGCAATCCGGCGGTCTTCCTCGAGCGCTTCATCGCGCGGGCGCGGCACATCGAGGTGCAGGTGCTCGGCGACACGCACGGCAACCTCGTCCATCTTCACGAACGCGATTGCTCCGTGCAGAGGCGCCACCAGAAAGTGCTGGAGGTCGCGCCTGCCGTCGGACTCGATGAGGCGGTGCGCCGGGACCTGTGCGACGCGGCGGTGCGCCTGGCCAGGGCGGTCGGCTACAACAACGCCGGCACGGTCGAGTTCCTCTACGACGTCGACGCGCGCGAGTGGTTCTTCATCGAGATGAATCCCCGCATCCAGGTCGAGCACACGGTGACCGAGGTGATCACCGGCATCGACCTCGTGCGCTCGCAGATCCTCGTCGCGCAGGGCCACTCGCTGTTCAGCCACGAGATCGACATCCCGCAGCAGGAGGACATCCAGCGCAACGGCTACGCCGTGCAGGCGCGCATCACGACCGAGGACCCGGCAAACGGCTTCGCCCCCGACTACGGCAAGATCATCAACTACCGGTCGGCTGCGGGCTTCGGCATCCGTCTGGACGCGGCGACGGGCGATGCCGGGTCGGTCGTGACGCCCTACTACGACTCGATGCTCGTGAAGCTGACGGCCTTCGGCCCACGCTTCGACATCGCACTGCAGCGCATGCACCGCGCGCTTCGCGAGTTCCGCATTCGCGGCGTCAAGACCAACATCCCGTTCCTCGAGAACGTCGTCCTCGACGAGACCTTCCGATCGGGTCGGGCGACGACCGGGCTGATCGACACCAACCCCGATCTCTTCAAGTTCCAACCGCGCCGTGACCGCGCCACGAAGGTGCTCGCGTACCTGAGCGACGTCACGGTCAACGGCAACCCGACGGCGAAGGGTTACCGACCGGCCGAGGTGCTGCCGCCGGCCCGCGTCCCGGCGTTCGACCTGAAGGCCGGCATCCCGCAGGGCTCACGCGATCGGCTCCGCGAACTGGGCCCGGAGAAGTTCGCCGCCTGGATTCGCGACCAGCGGCCACTCCTGGTCACCGACACGACGATGCGCGATGCGCACCAGTCGCTGATTGCGACGCGCATGCGATCGATCGACATGCTTCACGTCGCCGACGTGGTGGCTCATCGCACGCCCAACGTCTTCAGTCTCGAGATGTGGGGCGGCGCGACGTTCGATTCGGCCATGCGGTTCCTGCGCGAATCGCCGTGGGACCGCCTTCGCGACCTGCGCGCGAAGGTGCCGAACATCTGCTTCCAGATGCTGTTCCGCGGATCGAATGCCGTGGGGTACTCCAACTACCCCGACGCGGTGGTCGCCGGCTTCGTGAAGCATGCGGCCGAGTCGGGCATGGACATCTTCCGCATCTTCGACTCGCTCAACTACCTGCCGAACATGGCCGTGGCGATGGAGGCCGTGCGCAACCAGCCCTTCGCCGTCTGCGAGGCGGCGATCTGCTACACGGGCGACATCGACGATCCGGCGCGCGACAAGTACTCGCTCGCGTACTACGTGGCCAAGGCGCGCGAGCTCGAGAAAATGGGCGCGCACATCCTCGCGATCAAGGACATGGCCGGCCTCTGCCGGCCGTTCGCCGCCAGGAAGCTCGTGGCGGCACTGCGCGACGAGATCGGCCTGCCCATCCACTTCCATACGCACGACAGCTCGGGCATCAACGCGGCGTCGGTGCTGTCTGCCGCCGAAGCCGGCGTCGACATCGTCGATCTCGCCATCGCGTCGATGTCGGGATCCACCAGCCAGCCGAACCTCAACTCCGTGTGCGCCGCGCTGCGCGGGCACGACCGCGACCCCGGCCTCGACCTCGATGCGCTCAACGAGATGTCGGACTACTGGGAAGAGGTGCTCGAGTTCTACCGCCCGTTCAACACCGCACCTCGCGCCGGATCGGCGGAGGTCTACGTCCACGAGATGCCCGGTGGCCAGTTCACGAATCTCAAGGAACAGGCAAACGCAATGGGGCTCGGCCACCGCTGGCCCGAGATTGCCCGCACGTACGCGGAGGTCAACAAGCTCTTCGGCGACATCATCAAGGTGACCCCGAGCTCGAAGGTCGTCGGCGACATGTGCATGTACCTGATCACGCGCGGCATCCGGCCGCAGGACGTGCCCACGCTCACACCCGGGTCGCACGACTTCCCCGCCTCGGTGATCGACATGCTCCAGGGCGGGCTGGGTCAGCCAGACGGCGGCTGGCCGGCGCAGGTGCAGAAGGTGGTGCTCGGCGACCGCGTGCCGACCACCAAACGGCCCGGTGAGCTCGCACCGCGCGTCGACCTCGACCAGACGCGGGCCGCGTTGCGCAAGACGCTCGGACGCGCGGCGACGGAGGACGACCTCTACAGCCACCTGATGTATCCGCAGGTCTTCGCCGACTTCGATCAGTTCGTGGCCACTTACGGAGAGGTGTCGGGCCTGCCGACGACGGCGTTCTTCTACGGGCTGTCGATCGGCGAGGAGATCGAGGTCGAGATCGATCCGGGCAAGGTGCTGTTCATAAAGTTGATCAGCATCGGCGAGGCCGACGAGCAGGGACGCCGCAGCGTCTTCTACGAGCTCAACGGCATGCCGCGCGAGTCGCAGGTCGTCGACAAGTCGCTGGCGCCGAGGGACGCGGTCACCAAGCCGAAGGGCGACCCGTCCGATCCGCTGCAGGCGGTGGCCCCGATGCCCGGGATGATCACCGACATCGCCGTCGGCGTCGGCACGAAGGTGAAGGCGGGCGATCCGCTCATCACGCTCGAGGCGATGAAGATGCTGACGACGATATCGGCGGGCACCGACGCCACGGTGACGGAGATTCTCGTGAAGAAGGGCGATTCGGTGGCCACCGACGACCTGCTCGCCCGCCTGGAGCAGTGATCGTCCCAGGGCGCCGGGGCTCGGAGCACGTCGCCCTCACTTCTTCGTGGCCGACGCAGCAGTCTGAGCGCCCGTCCCGCCGACCGGCTTGCCGTCGGCGTCGACGATCTGCACAGCGCCCAGGTTCAGGGATCGAACGTCCGCCTCGATCTTCGACAGGTCGCCGACCACCACCCACGTCAGTGACTTCGGCTCCAGCGTCCTGACGGCCTCCTGCGCCAGCGCCGGCGTCATCGCCTCGTTGCGTGCCTTGAACTGGAGGATGAAGTCCAGCGGCCGCCCGTAGCGCAGGTTGCTGTTGATCTGGTTGAGCAGCGCGTTCGAGGTTTCGTAGGCGCCAGGCAGGCTCAAGGTGTTGCTGGCGCGAATCTTCGCGACCTCCGCGTCGGTCACCGGGCGCGCGCCGCTGACGAGATCCTCGATCTCCTTCTTCAGCTCGCGGATCGACTCGATGGTCTTGTCGCTCTGTACGGCCGCCGAGGCCATCCAGGGCCGCTGTCCCTTTGCGTTGGTGGCGTTGCTGTACGAGCCATACGCCCAGTGCTTGTCCTCGCGCAGATTCATGTTGAGGCGCGAGGAGAACTCGCCGCCGAGCACGCCGTTGGCGAAGTCGAAGTCGATCGTGCGCGCGTCGCCGGTGGGCGCCACCAGCTGGCCCACGTAGATGTTCGACTGGATGGCGCCCGGCTGGTCGATGAGGAACACGCGGGTGGCATCCGGGCGTGGTGCCGTCGTGAGCGCCGGCAGCCGCGGGGCATCGGGCGCGTTCTTCCAGTCACCGAAGCGCGCCTCGAGCTGCGGCACGAGGTCCTTCATGGTCGCGTCGCCGACGACGACGATGCGAGCGTTCTCGGGCTGCAGCCAGTTGCGGTGGAAGGCCTGCAGGTCGTCGCGCGTCAGCGACGTGATGGACTCGGTGGTCCCGCTGCCGGTGAACGGAATCGCGTAGGCATGCGCTTTCCCATAGAGCAGCGTCGGCATCACGCGCAGCGCCGCGGTCTGGGGGCGGGCCTTCTCCTGCTCGATGCGGGCGAGCCACTGCGCACGCACGCGCTCGAACTCGCTGTTGTCGAAGGTCGGGCGACGCACGACGTCGGCGAACAGGTCGAGCGACTCGGCGAGCTTGTCCTTCAGCGCCGACAGCGTCACGTTGACGCTGTCGAGCCCGGCACCGGCGCCGATCTGCGCACCGAGCGCCTCCTTGCGCGCCGCAAGCGCCAGCGCGCCGTACCTGCCTGCCCCTTCGTCCAGCATCGCCGCCGTGAAGCTTGCCGTGCCGAGCTTCCTGCCGACGTCGGCGCTGTAGCCGCCCGGGAACTCGAGATTCATCTGCACGAGCGGGACGTCGTGGCGCTCGACGAGGTACACCTGCAGCCCGTTCGAGAGCGTGGCGGTCTGCACCGAGGGCCACTTCAGCTGCGGGAACGTCGTGGTCTTCGGCACGCCGGCACCGCGGTCGACGTCGCTCGGCACCGTGCGGTACTTCGGGTCGGGCGGGGGCAGCACCGCGGTTGTCGTGGCGGCCGGGGCGGTCTTCTCCGGAAGCGCGGATGCGGGCGTGTCGCTCGGCTGGACGACGACCACGTGTGATCCGCGGCCGAGCCACTTGCGCCCCACGGCCTGCACCTCGGCGGCGGTGGCCTGTTGGAAGACGGCCAGTTCGTCGCGGTAGCAATCGGGCTTGCCCACATACACGGCGCACTCGGCCAGCACGTCCGACTTGCCGCCGAATCCGCCGATGCGCTCGACGCCACGGATGACGTCGGCGCGCAATGCCGTCCGCGCCTGTTCGAGCTCGGTCGCCGTGGGTCCCTCGCGCAGCAGACGCTGCAGTTCCTCGTCGATGACGGCTTCGACCTTTGCAGGATCGACGTTCTTCTTCACGTCGGCGGTGATGAAGAAGGTGCCGCTGATCTCGCTCGCCAGTTGGAACGCGCTGACGCTGTCGGCGAGCTTGTCGCCGTGCACCAGGCGCGCGTCCAGGCGCGAGGACGCGCTGGCACCAAGGGTATGGCTCAACACCTGCAGCAGGCTCGACTCGCGGTTGCCGTACTCGGCGACGGGCCAGACGCGGTAGATGCGCACCTGGGGTACGCGGTCGGGGATCACCTCACGGGTGTCCTTCTCCCGGCGGGGGATGTTGGCGGGCAAGTCGGCCAGCGTCGCGCTCGCCGGGATGTCGCCGAAATAGCGCGTCACCTTCGCCCGGGCGGTGGCCGCATCGATGTCCCCCGCCAGCACCAGCACCGCGTTGTTGGGGCCGTACCAGCTGCGGAACCACGTCTTCACATCGTCGAGCGTGGCCGCGTTCAGGTCGGCCATCGAGCCGATGGTCTGCCAGTGATACGGGTGGTCCTCCGGGTAGAGCGCCTCGAAGATGCGCGAGAAGATGCGGCGCCCGTACGGCTGATTCTCGCCCTGCCGCTTCTCGTTCTGTACGACCCCACGCTGCTCGTCGAGTGTCTTCTGGTCGATGGCGCCGAGCAGGTGCCCCATGCGGTCCGATTCCATCCACAGCGCCATGTC
>JAEYZV010000501.1 GCA_023427865.1 Acidobacteriota bacterium | reverse complement strand
GCGCTGGGCCCCGCGGCCGATGCCGGGTCGCCAGCGGTCGTGGCGCCCGCAGCCGCGGATCCGTCACGAGGGGTCGCACCATCATCGACGACGCCCGCTGTGCCCCCCGCGGCCGGCGTCGGTGCGGTGAGTGGTGCAGCGTTGCGCGGTCCGCGGTTCTCGTGGAACGGATGGCTCACCCTCGCTGCGCTGTTGCTCGGCAGCTTCGCGGTGCTGCTCGGCGCGCTGCCGCTGATGTCGGTCTCCTCCAACGCCATCGACGCGCTGGCGCAACGGCAGGCCCGCACGCTCGGGGGCTGGCTCGCGGCGGGCGTCGATCCGCAGTCGACCGCGATCGTCGCCCCGGGCGTCGTCGAGGCCGTGCAGGCACAGCCGGGAGTCGAGCAGGCCGTCGTGCTCGATCGCAACACCGGCCGCGCGCTCGCCCCATCGTCGGTGGCCGGACGGACCGCAGCGTCGCTGCCTGGTATCGAGCAGGACTGGCAGACGGTGACGGCACCGGCCGTCGGCAGGACCGGCCCGCTCGTGGACGCCTACGTCCCTGCCGGTAACGGCGCGTACGTCGCGTGGGTCCGCTATCGGCCCGCGGAGTCGGGCGACGGTGGGGTCGCGGTGACCGTGGCACTGCTTGCCACGCTCGTGTTCGCGTCCCTGGTCGCCATGGCGGTCCGGCGGCACACGCGCGCGACCCTGCAGTTCTTCACCCGCCAGGTCGAGCTCGCCGTGTCCGGCGCGTCGCCCAAGGTCATGCAGGGGACGCTGATGCCGGGCCTCGAGCGCCTGCCCGGTGTGATCGCGTACCTCCTCGAGCGACGGCACGAGTCGGGCCGGATCGCGAGCGACGGTGCCGCCGCGAACGCGAGTGGGAGCGGCGGGGTCGTCGTCTCGCCCTCGGTGCCGGTCGGCCCGCCCTGGCTCGAAGTGACGCCGTCCCTCGTGGTGGCCGCCAGCAGCGATCACGCGCCCGAGGGCGCGGCCGCGTGGGCCGGGGCATCAGGCAGGCACCTGCTCGACGTGCTCGACAGCGGACCCTTGCGCAACGCCATCGTCGAAGGCCTTGGCGCGCTCGGGATGCAGGCGGGCGCGCAGACGCGTGTGCCGCTCGGCGATGGCTCGATCGTCCTGCGGCGGGAGCCATCCGGGCACGTGCGCGTGACACTCGGCGCACGTTAGGGAAGTGTCAGGAAGAATGGTCATGGCATCGCTCGAACGCTCGCCTGCCCGTCTCGTGTTGCAGCGCCCCGACGGCGAGGAACTCGTCTACGCCCTCGAGCAGGGCCGCTCGATCACGCTCGGCCGCGACGCCGGCAACACGATCGTGCTGCCCTCGCAGTTCGTCTCCAAGCGCCACGTCCTCATCTCGTGGACGCCGCGTGGCGTGCGGATCGAGGACCAGGACAGCGCCAACGGGCTCATCGTGAACGGCCTGACGGTGCACGCCGCGCAGCTCTCGTCGGGCGACGTGATCCAGATCGGCGACCAGCGCCTCGTGTTCGAGGTGGAGGGGCGCGAAGCGACGCCAGCGATGCCGGGGCCGAGCGCGCGGACCGAGAACAAGGGGCTGCGGCTCGTGCTCGCGGCGGTATTGACCCTGCTCGTGATGACGGGCCTGCTCACCGCGGTGTACCTGTTCGTGCTCGCGCCGCAGGCGGCCACCTCGAGCGCCGCCGCTGCACCGCGCGAGGATCCGTCGCTGCCTCCCGACACGCCGATCACGCCGTTCGACTCGCCGCAGGCCCAGGCCGTCGAGCAGCGCGCGCTGGCCGCAAAGGACCGGCCCGTGGACTGGCTGTACGACGAGGGGCAGCTCGCCTTCAGGAACGGCCGCCTGCTCGATGCCTACCGCCTGCTCCATGGCGCGCTGTTGCGCGATGGATCGCACGAGCCGGCGCGGCGCTTGCTGCTGCGGGTGATGGGCGAGCGCGACCTGCGCCTTCGCAGCCTGCAGGCGGCTGCCAGCCGCGCCGATGAAGAACTCAAGTTCGATGAAGCCGCACGGCAGTGGGAACAGGTGCAGGCGCTCACGTTGGAGAACGAAGCGCTGAACGGCCGGGCCCGCAGCGAAGCGGCGCGATTGCGCGAGCGAGCGCGTCAGTGACGCGCCGCCCGACGCCGCGAGCCGGCGCGGAAGGTGCCGACAGCACATGCCCAAGGTGATCATCTGGCGCGATGGCGCCATCGAGAACGAGTTCGACCCCGGCCATCGTGACTGGCGCATCGGGCGCTCGGAGACCAACGACATCACGCTGCTCGACCCGCGCAAGTCGGTGTCGCGCTTCCACGCCGAGCTGCGCGAGGAGCAGGGGCGGTGGGTCTTCATCGACCTGAACAGCCAGAACGGCAGCTGGAAGGACGGCCAGCGCGTGAACCGGCTCGTGCTCGAGAACGGACACGAGGTGCTGTTTGGCGACTACAAGCTGGCCTTCGTGGACGTCCCGCCGCCACCCCCGCCTCCGCCGCCGCCGGCACCTGCCGCAATCGGCTTCGAGACGACGCCGGTGGAGCGGACCGCCGACGTGCCGATCGCACCCGACCAGACGTTGCTGATGCCGGGCGCGAAGTCCGGCGGCACGCCGGTGCCGGCCGCTGGACCGCCGGTGCCGGTGAAGCGGCAGGCGACAAAGCCGAAGGGGCCGCGGCAGGGTGTCAACCCGGTCATCCTCGTCCTGTTCGTGCTGGCGATGCTCGGCGCGGTTGCGGCCGTGGCGTACCGGCTCGTCACCGACAGCGAACCGGTCGAGTCTCCTGTCGCCGAGACCGTCCCCGCCGAGACCCCGGTCGCCACCGTTCCCGCGGCATCGAAGGTGGAGACGCCGGGCAGTGGCCCGGGCGAGGCCGCGACCGACGTGGCGACGACGGACGCGCAGGCCCCCGGTGCGAACGCCCCGGGCGCGAATGGCCCGGGTGCAGATGGCCCGGGTGCGGGTACCGCAGCACCGCCCCCGGCTACCG
>JAEYZV010000399.1 GCA_023427865.1 Acidobacteriota bacterium | reverse complement strand
AGGTAGCGCGCACCGAGCCTGGCGACCAGCCGGTGCGAACGCAGCGCCGCCGGCGCACGATCGAGTCGCCGCGGCCGCAGATCGTCGTACGGGCGGATGCCGATGGCACTCGCGGCACCGAGGACGTCAATGGGTGTAACCTGTGTCATGGCCATTGAGGGTTACATTCTTTCGCCCGACATGTAACCTGTCAAGAGGAATACGATGGTTACACCCAGCGCGACCGTTTCGCCCGCCCCGCTTCCCCCGCCCCACCCGCTCTTCAACAGCGCGGTCGGGGGCGCGTTGTGCCTCGACTTCGTCAACACCGTCGGGGGGTGGGTGCCGGGTGCCAACCCGGACGGGCCTCGCATCCACGACGTCGTGCGGGCCGAGCGTCTGACCACGTACGAGGCGCTCGTCGAATGGGGGCGCTGGATCGGCGTGCTCGCCGCCGCGGCCGCGCGCAGGCTGCTGGCGCGGGGCCGTACCAGCCCCCGCGGCGCAGCGGTCGCCCTCCGGCGGGCCGTGCGGTTGCGCGAGGCGATCTTCCGGCTCGGCACGTCGGCGATCGATGGCGCCGCACCGCCTGCCGACGACCTCGACGTGCTCAACCGCGAGTTGCTGGACGCGCGTGCGCACCAGAGGCTCGTCGCTCGTGCACCGAAGGGAACGACGCGGCGGTACGACCTCGAGCCGATCCCCGACGACTCCCTGGAGTCGGTGCTCTGGCCGGTCGCGCTCTCTGCCGTCGATCTGTTCGCGAGCGAGCGGGTGCTGCGACTGCGCCGCTGCCCCGCCGCACGGTGCGGATGGCTGTTCGAGGACACGAGCCGCACCGGCCGGCGGCAATGGTGTGACATGGCCGTGTGCGGCAACGCGGAGAAGGTCCGCCGCTTCCGGGAGCGGCAGAAGGGGAGGCGCGGAGCCGGAGTCAGCGCGTAAGGTTTTGAAACGGGTTTCAAATAGTGCGACCATCTCGCATGCTTCGCACCCTTCTTGCCTTCACGCTGGTGCCCCTGACGGCATCCGCGATCCTGCTGGCGGCGCCGCGGCCGCCGCGCAGCGTCCAGCACGTCGACGTGTACAAGGTCGCCGGTCGGTACGGCGGCTGGCCCGCCAATCACGGCATCTGGTCGTGGGGGAACGAAATCCTGGTCGGCTTCGAATCCGGCTACTTCAAGGACAACCAGAAGGGCCACTCGATCGACTACACGCGGCCGGCCGAGCACCTGCTGGCGCGCAGCCTCGATGGCGGCGTGACGTGGACGGTCGAACGCCCCGACGACCTCAAGCCGCCACCGGGCGTGCAGCAGGCGGGCGTGCCCGTGGAGTCGGGTGGCCGTCCGGTGACCGAGAGCCCGGGCAACATTCCGTTCACGCATCCGGACTTCGTGTTCACGGCACGGATGGCGAGCATCCACACGGGGCCGTCGCGCTTCTACTACTCCACCGATCGCGGCAAGCGCTGGCAGGGCCCGTTCGCACTCCCCGACTTCGGCACCCCCGGCATTGCCGCGCGCACCGACTACATCGTCGACGGGCCGCAGACGATGACGCTGCTGCTCACGGCCGCCAAGTCCAACAAGCGCGAGGGCCGCGTGATTGCGGCGCGCACGACCGACGGCGGCAAGACCTGGCAGCACGTCGGCGACGTGCACCCGGAGCCCACCGACAACGACTACGGCATCATGCCGTCCACCGTGCGCCTGTCGCCGACATCGCTGCTGACCACGGTACGGTTCCGGCGGTGGATCGAGGCCTACCGGTCCGACGACAACGGGGCCACCTGGCGGCACGTGACGCGTGCCGTTCCCGACACGGGCCGTGGCAACCCGTCGAGCCTCGTGAAGCTGAAGGACGGTCGGCTGGTGCTGACGTATGGCTACCGCGCGGAGCCGTACGGCATCCGCGCTCGCGTGAGTTCGGACGAGGGCCGGACGTGGGACGACGAGATCGTGCTGCGTGACGATGGCGGGACGTGGGATCTCGGGTACACGCGGACGGTGCAGCGGCCCGACGGCAAGCTCGTGACGGTGTACTACTACAACGTCGGCGATGCGGAGCGCTTCATCGGCGGCACGATCTGGGAGCCGTAGGTCCGGGAATTGGGGATTGGGGATTCGGGGCGCGCCTGTCAGCGCGCGCCCTACGTTCGGCGTCCGTCTGCGGGGAGGATCGATGCGAGCACGACGATGGGTGGCGGCTGGCGTTCTCCCCTGCGCAGTCTGCGCGCTCGGCACGCCGGCCCTGGCGCAGACACCCGAACGCCACGCCGTCGCCTATGAGCGGGCGATTGCCGCATCCGAGCGCACGCTGCACGCGTGGCTGCGAGCTGCCGATCCCGCGACCGGACTGCTCCCCGACAGACTCGATACGGATGCGCGCGTCGCGACCCCGCACAACTTCGCGGCCGACCTGTACCCGTACTTGATCCTCACGGCCAGGCTCACCGATTCCGCGCTCTACGAAGGCCGCATGCTGGAGATGCTGCGCCACGAAGTGCGGTACATGACGCGCGACGGTTCGGTGCCGGGCAATCTCGACCTGAGGACACGCACGCTGGGGCCGGCCAGCCTGTTCGGCGCCGGCGAGTATGCCAAGGACGGCCTGCTCACCGTCACCGAACTGCTCGGGCGCACGCCGTGGTTCCATCGCATGGCGGACATGGTCGTCGACGCCATGGAGCGCGCGCCGGTCGCCTCGCGCTTCGGCGACCTGCCCGCCAGCGACAGCGAGTTGAACGGCGACTTCCTCCAGGTGCTCGTCAGGTTGTCGACGATGACCGGCGACCCGCGCTACCTCGCGTGGGCACGACGCATCGGCGACGCGTACATCGAGGAGGTGCTGCCCGGCAACTTCGGTGTGCCGTCGACCAAGTGGGACTTCGCCGCTCATGCCGGTGAGTCACAGCTGCGCCTGCGCGATCACGGCAACGAACTGATCGTCGGGTTGACGCTCCTCTACGCGCTCGAGGCCGACCTGAAGTCGGAGCGCGCCGCGCGATACGAGCCGGTGGTGCGGCGCATGCTCGATCGCGTGCTCGCGTCGGCAAACGCCGACGGCCTGTTGTACAACCAGGTGGACGCGCGCACCCTCGCGCCGGTCGACGAGCGGCTCTCCGACAACTGGGGGTATGTGTACGGCGCCGTGTACACGTTCTACCAGGTGACGGGCGAGGTGGCGTACCGCGACGCCGTGCGCCGCGTGCTCGCGAACCTGCCGAAGTATCGCGAGCACGTATGGGAGCCCAGGCC
>JAEYZV010000395.1 GCA_023427865.1 Acidobacteriota bacterium | reverse complement strand
GAGTTGCTCACGTTCGCGTACCGCATGCTGGGGCCGCGGCGCCTCCTGCTCGTCACCGACGCGAGCCGCGCCGTGGACATGCCGCCCGGCCGCTACAGGTTCGGCCAATTCCGGACGGGCACCGATTTCGACCACGACGGGAAGGTGGGCCGCGCCCCACACGGCGGCCTGGCCAGTTCGTCGGTGGGCATGGACCACATGGTGCGGACCATGCGGGCGGCGACGGGAGCGCCCCTCTGGGACGTCATCCGGATGGCGAGCCTGACGCCGGCCGAGCGCGTCGGTGCCGCCGACGAGATCGGCAGCCTCGCGGTCGGCAAGCGCGCCGATGTCGTCATCCTCAGCGCGACGCTGAAGGTGAAGCGTGTGTTGATAGGCGCTCGACAGGTACCGATTCGGGCTATCCATCGGCAGCCATCACCGGAGCAGCGGGCACGTAGTCAAAAAAAGGAGTCCCGAGTCCATCTTTAAGACTCATGAGGGCTGCAGGAGCGCTCGCTCGTGGTCGATGACAGGGAAGGCGCTCCGCCCAGCCTTCCGGGCATCGGCGGTGCACGTTCTTCATCGATATCCGAAGACAGGAAACAAGCACCATCATGAGCAAGTGGACCATTGGCAGGCGGCTGACCGTCGGGTTCGGCGTCGTCCTGATCATCACGAGTGTGCTCGGCGGCTTCGCGTACGTGAAGTTCGGCGAGATCAACCGACTGAGCGCCATCGTCACGCAGGATGCGCTGCCAGGCGTGTACAACATCTCCCAGTTCCAGGCAGCGGCGCGCCAGCAGTACGTGCTCGCGCTGCAGCACATCTACGCCGAAGATGCCCAGGCGATGGCGCAGCTCGAGCAGGAGATGCGCGAACAGATCGAGCGCCTCAACGCGATCTCGGAGGCCTACGACAAGACCATCACGCGAGCCCGCGACCGCGAACTCTTCGACGCGATAAAGGCCCCCCGCGCGGAGTTTCTGCGCGTGCGCTCGGAACGCCTGCTTCCTGCGAGCAGGGCGAATCAGCAGGCCGAGGCCCTGGAGATCGTGCGCCGCGAGCTCGACCCGGTGTACCAGCGGTACATGACGGCCGTGGAGGCGTCGGTGGACGACAACAAGCAGGCAGGCGATCAGGTGGCACGCGAGATCGAAGCGGCGACCGCGACCGCCACGCTCGGCCTCGCCATCGGCATCGTCGTGGCGCTGATCGTCGGTTGCGGCGTGGCAGTGCTCATCGTGCGCTCGACCAATTCCGTGCTCGGCACCTCGGTACGCGAACTTGCGGACGGCTCGCGGCAGGTGGCCGCCGCCTCGTCGCAGGTCGCCGTGGCGTCGCAGTCGCTGTCGCAGGGATCCACCGAGCAGGCGGCGTCGCTCGAGGAGACATCCGCCTCGATGGAGGAGATGTCGTCGATGACGCGGCGGAACGCGGAGAACAGCGCTCAGGCCGCGGCGATGATGGTGGAGGCCGAGCGGGTCGTGGGCGACGCCAACGTTGCGCTCGGTGAGATGGTGACGTCGATGTCGGCGATCAAGACGGCGAGCGACGAGGTGGCGAAGATCATCCGCACGATCGACGAGATCGCGTTCCAGACGAACATCCTCGCGCTCAACGCGGCAGTCGAGGCGGCGCGGGCCGGCGACGCGGGCATGGGGTTCGCCGTGGTGGCCGACGAGGTCCGCTCGCTGGCGCAGCGATCGGCGCAGGCGGCAAAGGACACGGCGGCACTGATCGAGCAGTCGATTGCCAGGTCCGACGACGGTCAGCAGAAAGTGCAGGCGGTGGCGCAGTCGATTGCGTCGATTACCGCGAGCGCCGCGCAGGTGAAGGCGCTCGTCGACGACGTGACGCACGCGAGCCGGCAGCAGGCGCAGGGCATCGACCAGGTGTCGCAGGCAATCGTGCAGATGGAGAAGGTGACGCAGAGCACGGCGGCAACGGCCGAGGAGAGCGCGGCGGCGAGCGAGGAGCTCAACGCGCAGGCCGAAGCGGCGATGGCCGTCGTGGGGCGGCTGTCGGCGCTCGTCGGCCAGCTGTCGCAGACGCCGGACGGCGCCGCGGCGTCGGCGCGCACCGCCCGCGTTCACGTGCCGCGAGCGGAGGTGGTGGCGATGCGCAAGCCCGTGGGGCGTCCGATGACGGCAGACGAAGCCGAGGCGCGACTTCCGCTCGGCAACACGGGCACGTACGGTACGTTCTAGAAAGTCAGAAGGCAGAAGGCAGAAGTCAGAAGTTGGGCGTCAGAAGTCAGGCGTCGGAATCACAGGTACGTAGCCGTCGGGCCCCGCCCGACGGTCCAACGCCGCGGCGGCGGGCGCGAGGCGCGTGATACAGTCCCGGCCGGTACGCGATGCTCTGGTCCAGTGCCTGTGAATATGCGATCCGTGCGACGACGTACCTTGCCGAGCGGCCCGACACGCTCGTGCAGTTGCGCGACATCGCGGTGGCCGAGCGGCTGCCGGCGCCGTTCGTGTCGAAGATCCTCCAGGGGCTCGTGCGTGCGGGGCTGCTGCGGTCGGTGAAGGGGCCGGGAGGCGGCTACGGTCTCGCACGGCCCGCCTCTGCCATCACCTTCCTCGACGTGCGGGCGGCGATCGACGGCACGCACGATCTCCATGCGTGCCCGGCCGGTCTCGGCACCTGCTCCAGCAGCGTACCGTGCCCGCTGCACGAGTCCTACGAGCCGGTCCGCCGCGCGATCAACGACTACCTCGCGCACACGACGATCGAGCAGGCGTCCACGGCGCTCGCGCGCACGCGCCGGCGGCTGGCCGCTCGGGGGCGCCGACCCTCCGGTCCGGCCTCGGGAATCAGCGCGGCACACGGAGGAAAGGCGGCCGCGTGTTCCACTCCATCTGGTACTCGAGGTACCCCGGATCGTCAGGGGCGCGGGCCGGCTCGTACGGGAACGCCGGCATCCCCTGGAACGGCAGCGGTCCCACGGTCTCGGCGTGAGCGGACGTGATTTCGTAACCTTTCTCGAACCCGTTGGCGTAGAAGAACCAGGTGCGCGTCCAGCCGGCGCGCAGCGTCGGCAGGCGCGCCCCGTCGAACTCGAGCGCCACCTCCTCGCCGTGTCCCATGATCGCGAGACGGTCGTCGGGTGACTCGACGAGGTCGCCGACCTCGCCAAAGCGCGTGAGGAAACCGGCGTGCGTGCCCCATTCGGCGGTCGGCTGGATGTCCTGGTAGTCGAACTCGTCGGGCAGCGTCCCGCCCGGGAGCGTGCGGCGCGGGTAACCGAGCCACCGCAGATCGGCGCGCGTCCTCGGGACCGGTGTGACGACGAGGCGCGCGCCTGTATGGGGAGCAAGTGGCTGCCGGTCGGAGGCGTCACCGATCCAGATGCGGTCGTAGTAGATGGTCCGGTTGGCGCTGATGCGCACGACGTGCTCGCCTTCGCGGAGGTAGGGCCGCAGGTCGACGAGCATCGTGCGGGGCAGGCCCGCAGG
>JAEYZV010000394.1 GCA_023427865.1 Acidobacteriota bacterium | reverse complement strand
GACATGGGGTTCCATCGGTTCCTGACGGCGGCCATGGCCGGCCGTCCATTGACGCGCTACGGTGACGGCGAGCAGACACGGGACTTCACGTTCGTGGCCGACGCCGTGGCGGCCACCACGGCTGCCGCCACGCGCGGGGTCGCCGGCGGGATCTACAACGTCGGCGGCGGATCGCGGGTGACGGTGAATCACGTGTTCGACCTGATCGGCCGACTCGTCGGCCGACCGGTCACGATAGACCAGCAGTCGCCCCAGAAGGGCGACATGCGCGACACCTACGCGGACACGAGCCGCGCGGCGGCCGATCTCGGGTTCGCGCCGTCGGTGACGCTCGAGCAGGGACTGGCAGAAGAGTACGCATGGCTACGCAACGAACGAGCATGAACCGGGGCGGAGGTGTTGCGCGCGTCGCGGCCCTGTTGCTCGCCACCGTGGTGCTGGCGGCCGGATGTGCCCCCAAGCGCGGCAACATCCCGACCGGCGTCACCGAGCCCGACAAGTACCTGTACGAGCAGGGACAGGCCGCCGTCGCCGACAGGAAGTGGTTCACGGCGCGCGAGTACTTCCAGCAGCTCGTGGACAACTACCCGCAGAGCCCGCTGCGCGCCGACGCCAAGCTCGCGCTCGGCGACGCATACCTCGGCGACGGCACGACCGAGGGCATGCTGCGGGCCGAGCGGGAGTTCCAGGAGTTCCTCTCCTACTTCCCGACGCACCCGCGTGCCGACTACGCGCAGTACAAGCTCGCGATGACGCACTTCGAGCAGATGCCGAAGGCCGAACGCGACCAGACCGAGACGCGTGCCGCGCTCGACCAGTTCCAGGTGTTCCGTGAGCGGTATCCCAACAGCGAACTCATGAGCGAGGTGCGCGAGAAGGAGCGCATCGCGCGCGATCGCCTCAGCGAGTCGATCTACAAGGTCGGCTACTTCTACCACCGGGCGCGCTGGTACCCGGGCGGCATCTCGCGCTTCCGCCAGGTGCTCGAGGAGGATCCGCAGTTCACCAACCGCGACGCGGTCTACTACTACCTGGCGGAGGCCTACGTCGCGGTCAAGCGCGACGCCGAGGCGCTGCCGCTGCTCGACAGGTTGCAGGAGGAGTTCGTCGAGAGCGAGTTCCTCGCCAAAGGCGCCGAGTTGCGCGAGCAGGTGCGGGCGACCCTCGCGCAGCAGGCGCCGGGCGCGCCGACGGGCACGCCGGAGACCCTGCCCGCGGGGTCCACGGCTGCGCCGACCACGACTCCGCTCACGCGCAGCACGTCACAGCAGCCCACACAGCCGCCGTCGGCACGCACTGCCGAAGTCAAACCGCCGCAATGATGCCGGTCGGGCGCCTCTCGGACGGCGCCCGATGCGGCAGCCGGTTCCCGGCTCCTGCTTCAACACGGCATTGAAGCGCCTGTAGTAGTCGACCGCCGACCAGATCGCCAGCGCGAGCATCACCCACAGCGCAATCGTGCCCACCCAGTTGAGCGGGAACGGCACGCTCGGCGCCAGCAGCAGGCCGAGGATGGCCGTGACCTGAGCGGCCATCTTGCGCTTGCCGAGTTCCGATGCCGGCATGGCGACGCCGCGCGCGGTCGCGACGCTGCGCAGTCCTGTCACGGCCAGCTCACGGCCGACGATCACCGCGACCATCCACGCCGGCGCCCGATCCAGCTGCACGAGCGAAATCAACGCAGCGGTGACGAGCAGTTTGTCGGCGAGCGGATCGAGCCACTGCCCCACCGTGGTGATCTGCCGTCGCCGCCGAGCCAGCCAGCCATCGAGCAGGTCGGTGAGGGACGCGATGCCGAAGATGGCCGCGCCGAGGAAATCGCTGTGAACGCCCGTCCAGTCCCAGCTGCGCGGCGGCGTGAGCATCACGACCACGAGCATCGGCACCAGGACGATGCGAACGACCGACAGCGTGTTGGGAAGGTTGAGCATCCGATTGGCCCGCCGCTCCGGTCCCGGCGGCCGCGTGTGAGCCGGGCCCGTCGACAGGCCGGGTCATTGTACTCGGCACTTCGGACCCCCGCGGGGCCATGCGCTATCATCGACGGCTGACATGAAGGCCATTCTGCTGGCAGGTGGCAAAGGCACTCGCCTGCGTCCGCTCACGCTCAACACCCCGAAGCCCATCGTCCCGATCTTCAACCGGCCGTTCCTGATGTACCAGCTCGATCAGCTGCGCCAGGTGCCGGAGATCACGGAAGTCATCCTCAGTCTCAACTACCAGCCGCGCCGCATCGAGGAGACGTTCGGCGATGGCGAGGCCCTCGGCATCAAGATTTCGTACGCCGTCGAGCCCCAGCCGCTCGGCACGGGCGGGGCGATAAAGTTCGCGGCCCAGACCGTCCAGGACTCGGTGATCGTGCTCAACGGCGACGTGCTGCAGGCCATCGACCTGCAGGCGGTCATCGACCACCATCGCGAGCGGAAGGCCAGGGCGACGATCGTGCTCACGCCTGTCGAGAACCCGTCGGCGTACGGCCTGGTCGAAACCGACGCCCAGGGCAACGTCCTGCGATTCCTCGAGAAGCCCGGCCAGGACGAGATCACGGTCAACACGATCAACGCCGGCATCTACGTGCTCGAGCCCGACACGCTCGATCGCATCCCCGACAACGAGGCGTATTCCATCGAGCGGCAGTACTTTCCCTCGCTCGTGGCCAATGGCGAGACCTTCGTCGCGTACGTGAACGACGGCTACTGGATCGACATCGGCACGCCCGAGAAGTACCGCCAGGTGCACCGCGACATCATGGACGGCCGGTACCACGCCGAGCCCTTCCTCGATCGCGCGCACGGCATCGTCGATCTCGGCGCGCGCATCGACCAGGACGTGCAGATCGAGGGCCCCTGCTTCCTCGACGAGGGCGTGGTCCTGAAGAGCGGCGCGCGGATCGGCCCGCATGCGGTGCTCGGCAAGCAATGCCAGGTGGACGAGCAGGCGCAGGTGCGGAACACCGTGGCCTGGGCCAACAGCGTGATCGGCGCCGAGGCGGTGCTCGAGGGGGTGCTCCTCGGCCGCAACTGCCAGATCGGCCGCAGCACGGTCGTGAGCGAGGGCCACATGCTCGGCGACCGGAGCATCGTCACGGACTTCAGCAGGATCTGATCGCCCCGTGGGGCACTCTTCCGCGTTCCCCGGCGCACGGCCGCCGGACGCACAGAATCGACGCATGGCAGACGTGAACGTCGTCAACCCGACAATCTTCAAGGCCTACGACGTGCGGGGCCTCTATCCGTCCGAGGTCAACGAAACCGCCGCGCACGACATCGGCGGCGCCTTCGTCACGTACCTGAAGGCAAAGCGCATCGCCGTCACCCGCGACATGCGCACATCGTCGCCAGGGCTCGCCGAGGCGTTCATCGAGGGCGCGCGCCAGCAGGGCTGCGACGTCGTCGACTACGGCATGATGCCGACCGACGTGATGTACTTCGCGGTGTGTCGCGACGGGCTCGACGGCGGCGCGCAGATCACGGCCTCGCACAATCCGAAGGAGTACAACGGCATCAAGCTCGTGGGCAAGGAGGCCAGGCCCCTGAGCGGCGACGCGGGGATCAAGGAGATTCGCGAGATGATCATGGCTCGCGAGCTGCCACCCTCGAAGCCCGGCATGGGTGGCTACGCGCGGGCCGAAGTGCTCGACGACTACCTCGATCACATCTTCAGGTTCATCGACCCGTCGATCATCACGCCGTTCAACTGCGTGCTCGACGCGGGCAGCGGCATGGGCGGCCTCGTGGGTCCCCGCATGTTCGCCAGGCTGCCATGCAGGACCTCGCACGTCGCCATGGAGGTGGACGGCACCTTCCCGCACCACGAGTCCAATCCGCTCATCGAGGAGAACCGCCGGACGGCGACGGCGCGCGTGCTCGCCGAGAAGGCCGACATCGGCATCGCCTGGGACGGCGACGCGGACCGCTGCTTCTTCATCGACGGCACGGGCGACTTCGTGGCGGGTGATTTCGTCACCGCGCTGCTCGCCGAGGCGTTCCTGATCAAGTACCCGGGCGAGAAAATCATCTACGACGTGCGCGCCAGTTACGCAGTCAAGGACGTGGTGGCGCAGTACGGAGGGACGGCGCTCATGAGCCGCGTCGGCCATGCGTTCGTCAAGCAGCGGATGCGCGCCGAGAACGCGATCTTCGGCGGCGAAGTCACCGGGCACTACTACTTCCGCGACAACTGGTACGCCGACAACGGGTTCATCCCGGTGCTGCTGATCCTCGAGCTGATGTCACGCAAGGGCAAGACGCTCGCCGAACTGCTGGCGCCGCTGCGCGAGAAGTACTTCATCTCGGGCGAGATCAACACGACGCTTGCGACGATGGCCGTCGCCGACGAGAAGATCGCGGCGCTCGGCAAGCGGTACGCCGATGGGCACCTGTATCACCTCGACGGTGTCTCGGTGGAGTATCCCGACTGGCACTTCAACGTGCGCAAGTCCAACACGGAGCCGTTGCTGCGGCTGAACCTCGAGGGCGTCACCCGCGACATCATGGAGCAGCGTCGCGACGAGGTGCTCGGGATCCTCCGCGGGTAGCGGGGCGCGGATGCAGCCGGCCTTCGTCAGTCGGCCCTCGGCCTTCGGCCCACTGCCGCCGGCCGCACGGCTGGCGGCGTCACCCTCGCGTATCGGAGGCCGACGGCCAAGCGCCGAGGCTCGATGGCGCGCACCTGACGACATAGGCCGCCCAGGACCTCCCGGGCGGCCTTTCGTGTGTGCGCGTGCGCTGCAGCCTACCGACAGGTCGCCGCGATCATCTTCAGGTTGGTCACCTTGACCGTGCCAGCGGCCTGCCCGTGCGCGCCGGCCCTGTCGCCCATCGACGACATGCTGCTGCCCGCCTGCGACGAGCCGGCCTGCGTTCCCGTGCTGCTCGTGCCGCTCGTGCCTGCCGTGCCCTGTCCGCCGGCCGCGCCGCTGCCGGTCGCGCCGCTGCCCGAGGTGGCCTGCCCGGTGTAGCCGGAGCTGCCACTGCCGGCACCCGCTGCCCCACGACTTGCGGTCGCCGAACTGCCGGTCGATCCCGTGTAGCCGCTGCTGGTCGCGCCCGCGCCCGAGTGATGCGTCATGCTCGAGGCATCCCCGGTCAGCGTACCGGTGATCTCGACCTGGTGCCCGACATGCGCGGCGAGGTTCGTGGCCCCGTCAGCCATGAGGTGGTACACCCTGCCGCTCTGCTGCCCGGCGGCGGCGCGCTCGTCGGTCTGCCCCGACGTGGAACTCGGCATGCCGGTGCGCGCATTGCCGCTGCCGCCGTCGGTGACGCGCAGGACGTACATGTCGCTGCCGCTCGCACTGCTCGTGGCCCCGGCCTGACCGGCGCTGGTGCGGCCTGCTCCTGCCGCCTGCCCGGTCTGAGCCGTCGCGCCCTGCGTGCCGGACATCGTGCTGCCGGCGCTGCCGCTGGTGCCCGCGCTGCCGGTACTCGTTGTGCCGGTAGCGGCGCCGCCCGTGCTGCCCGCACCAGCCGTGGAGCCCGTGCTGCCGGCACCTTGCGCGCCCATCGACGCACTGCCGGCGGACATGCTCGACGCCGACATCAGGCAGCCCTGCAGCGTGACCTGCTGGCCCTGCTGTCCGCTGCGTGAGGTCGTCTGTGCCGAAGGCGTGCTCGATTGCGTCCCCGGCTGGCTGCTCGAACTCGAAGGCGTCTGTGCGAGCGTCGTCATGCCCGCCGCCACGATGAACGTGGTCGCCCACTGGAATGTGCGCTTCATAGCTGTGGTCCCTCCGTCTTCCAACGGTGCAAAGCCCCGCCGAGCTGCGCGACATGCGCGTGGCGGACAAGCGGGAGCGTGGGTGATCCACGCTCGCTCCATGCCGGTAGGCGAGGCAAGAATTGGACCGCTGTCGCGATGGACGCCGCCGTCGACCGTGGCGAAAGAACCTGCGAAAGCGCTGTAGTTACGCCCTACAGACGCCTCCAATCGGACACACGCGGGCTATCGATACGTAAGCAGGCACATGCATGAGTCGGCCGAGCCCCAACCTGGAGCGATGGGGACCGCGTCAGGAGTCGATGGGGTCGCTCGGCTCATCGGTTACGCGCATGCGAATGGTGCGAGGTCAGCTCAATGCACGTCCGAGTTGGACTGCTCCGGCGGGAGCAGCGTGTACCCATCGCCAACATGCCGCCACGCCCGCACCCCTGCCTCCTGCGCGAGGAAGCGGGCGCGGGCTTCGATGAGGTCGGCCTGCGCGAGCCACGCCTCCCCGATTCCCTCGAAGCCCTCCTCGGTCACCCGCACCAGCAGGATCGGGGGCTCCTTGGCCTCGTCGGAGTCGTTGTCGAAGAGCACGATGAAGTCGCCCACCTGCGGGTCGTCTGCCATGACCACGCATTGTCGCTCAGTGTCGGCCGGCTCCTCAGGCGAGCGGCCGAACTGGACGGGGCGCCGGCGGGAACGGGCCGTCGCGCGCCCAACATCGCCCGCTGCTGGCTGCAGCCGGGGAACAATGGCCGAACAGGCCCTGTTGACGCTGGAAGTGGCGGTTCTGGAGTGACGTCGATGGAGCGAGCTACGGGAATCGAACCCGGCTAGGCGTCTCCTTGTAAGTGACTGATGGTGTTGGGCTTGTGGCAACAACTCCAACGGCGTCAACCGGTTAACCCGAGGCCCGCAAACACCCTTTGGCTACAAGCATCTGCGCGATGCGTCATGAATCGCGCAGCAGGCGTGCAACAGGCGAGCAACAGGAACGAGCGTCAGAGCAGCTCGTCCGTGGTCGTCCGACACGCAGGGAGATCAAGGGTGATGTACACGTTCGATCATCAGCTCACCCCCAACCAGAAGCTCGCTCACATCAAGGAGTGGATCGTCGCCACCGAGGCGGCCGTCGCA
>JAEYZV010000391.1 GCA_023427865.1 Acidobacteriota bacterium | reverse complement strand
CCTCCCAATCGACCGCGCCCGGCGGCGCGCGCGGAGCGCACGCGCTAGCGGGGCACGTCGGACAGCTTCACCGGCGCGCCGTTGCGCGCCTTACTCATGTCGGCGGCTTCCATGAAGGCGAGCGTCTCGACGGTCTCTTCGGGCGCGACGGGTGGCTTGCCCGTGTGGAAGAAGTCCACGACGCGGACGAGCAGGCCGTAGTACCCGGCACGACGCTTCCCGCCTCCAGGCAGCGGCATCTCCGACGTCGCGCTCGCCACGGCGTTGGCGCCGAACACGGTGTGCCCGTACGTGCCGGACTTGCCGCTCCGCAGGCCGCGCACGGTGCCGACGCGCCCATCGGCCCACGTGCCGACGACGACGTCGGTGCCCTCGGTGTGCGTGCGACTGACGCTCACGCACCCCGGTCCCATCAGCTCGTACAGCGTCTCCACGGCGTGGATGCCGTACCAGAACAGATCCGGGTGATGCGGCTCGATGGTCGCGGGGCCGTAGGTCGCTCCGCCCAGCACCGCGCCGATCTTCGGATCGTCCTTGAGCATCTGCACGTCCTCGACGTAGCGACGCGAGGACGCGCTGAAGACGGGCACGCCGGCCGCCTTCGCCAGCCGTACGATCTCGGCGCCGTCCTTCGTGCTGGCGGCCATCGGCTTGTCGATGAACAGCGGCTTCTTCGCGGCGATCACCGGCCGCGCCTGCGCCAGGTGCGGGCGCCCGTCGACGCTCTCGATCATCACGACGTCCACCTTGCCGGCGAGCGCCTCGATCGTGTCGACGATCTCGATCTTCCACTTGTCACGCAGCTCCGCCGTGAACTTGTCGACACGCGTCGCACTCGCCTCCACGTCCGGGCTGCCGCCCTTGAACGCGGCGACCACGCGCGCGCCGGGGATGTGGTCCGGATGCGCCGGGTCGTTGAGCAGCGAGGTGAACGCCGTGACGTGCGACGTGTCGAGACCGATCATGCCGACGCGGACGGGCGTGCGTGCGGCGCCGGCGGCCTGCCCCTGGGCGCCGGTGCGTGTGGGAATCGAGGCAAGCGCCCCGACAACGAGGCTGCCAATCACTTCGCGTCGTGTGTGCATGGTTCTTCGAGCCTGCAGCCTGCACCCGTGCAGTCTGCCTATGTCGTGAACATGTAAGGGTATCGTTGTGGACGCGAGATCCAGCTGTTGGCCTCGTCGTCATTGCGGAAGCGCTCGCGCGCCGGGTCCCAGTTCAGGGTGCGGCCGGCCCTCATGGCCATGTGGTGCAGCAGGCACGCCGAGCACGAGCGGTGGCCGACCTCCACGGGCGCAATCGGCTGCTGACGCGTGCGAATCGCCTCCAGCCAGTTGCCGTGGTGGTCCTTGCTGTCGATCAGGTGAATCTCGTCGGGCCCGATCTCCGAGGTCAGAATCTTCCGGTCGCTGGCGTCGAGGGCCTTGGGGTTGCCGATGTAGGCCTTCGGATCGGTCCCGCTGAGCCCGCTCACCCGGTTGACGAAGATCCAGCCCTCGGTGCCGATGAACTTGATGCCGTTCTGGAGGGCGTCGCTGACGATCATGTGGACGCCGTCGGCGTAGCGTGCCTCGGTGCGGAACGGGCCATGCACGTCCCAGAGGCCGCCGGTCGGGAACGTGGCCGTGCCCCAGATTTCGACCGGGCCGGTGTACTCGGCGCCCATCCCCCAGTGCGCGGTGTCGATGTGGTGCGCGCCCCAGCCGGTGATCATGCCGGCGCCGAACTGCTCGCAGCGCAGCCAGCCGGGACGTTCGTACCCGACCTGCGGATGCACCCGCTTCTCGGTGTAGTAGACGGCGGGCGTCGAGCCGAGCCACATGTCGTAGTTGAAGTGGCTGGGCACCGGCATCTCCGGCTCGTCCTGCCCCGGCGGATCGGCCGCGAGCCCGACTTCCACCGTCTTGAGTTGACCGATCCGGCCGTTGCGCACGAGCTCGCACGCGTACCGGTGCTGCGGCAGCGACCGATTCTGGCTTCCGAGCTGCAGGATGCGCCCCGTGCGCTGGACCGCGTACGAGAGCGCGCGGCCCTCCGCGATGGTCAGTGACGCCGGCTTCTGCAGGTACACGTCCTTGCCGGCCTCGACGGCGGCGATCGCCAGCGGCGCGTGCCAGTGGTCGGGCGTGCTGATGAGCACCGCGTCGATGTCCTTGTTCAGGAGCAGCTCGCGGTAGTCGTCGTACATCGTCACGCCGTCGTAGGTCCTGCCGGACTGCGTGCCGTAGAAGTCGTTCACGAAGCGCTTGCCGTCCTCGAGCCGACGTCGATCGAGGTCGCACACCGCCATGATGCGCGCGCTGTCGAACGCGAGCGTATCCGGCATGTCGTGGTCGCGCGAGATGCGGCCGACGCCGATGGCCGCGACGTTGATCCGGTTGGACGGCGACGTCGGGCCGAGCACCGATGCCGAGACGATGGAGGGCGCGGCGACGCCCGAGACGGTGAGCGCGGCGGCGCCCTTGCCGGCCGACGACAGGAACGACCGACGTGAGGGCGAATGAGTGCTGGACATGGGGTCTCCGCGAGCTACTTCGACAACACCGGTTTCTGCGCCTTCGCCTGGGCCTGGAGCACGAGCTCGGCGACGAGGAACGTCTGCGCCTGGCTCATGGCCGTCTCCGTGCGCTTGAGGATGTCGTGCACGAGGCGCTCGCCGTATGGCAGCGGCGTGTCGGTGGCGCTGATGTACCGCGTCTCCTTCTGGTCGACCAGGAACAGGTGGCCGCCGCCGGAGCGGCCGGCGAGATCGACGTTCGGCCGGATCTCGAGGTAGCCGTCGGTGCCCATCACCGTCAGGCGCGAGTCGCCGAAGGTGGCCACGCCGCCCGGGGTGAACCAGTCGACGCGGAAGTAGCCGGTTGCCGATTCGCCCTGCAGCATCGCGTCGCCGAAGTCCTCGAAGCGCGGCTTGTCCGGATGGTGCATGTTGCCGGCGCGGGCCGCGACGATCGCCGCACGCGTCGCCTTCGTGAGCTCGACGAAGTAGTCCACCTGGTGCGTGCCGAGGTCGCCGATCACGCCGCCGAACTGCTCCTTGTTCCAGAACCAGTCGGGCCGGTTCGCGCCGATCTTGTGCGGCCCGGTGCCGAGCGTGTGCACCACCTGCCCGATGGCGCCGGCGTGCACGAGCTCCACGGCACGCTGCGTCGCCGGGCTCTCCAGCCGCCCGCCGTAGAGGATCGAGTAGATGCGACCGGTCTGCTTCTGCACCCTGCGGACCTCGGCGAGCTGGTCGAGCGTGGTCACGCCCGGCTTGTCGACCATGAAGTCCTTGCCGGCCTGCATCACGCGGATCCCGAGGGGCGCGCGCTCGTTCGGGATGGCAGCGCTCACCACGAGCTGGATCGACGTGTCGTCGAGAATCTCCTGCTCGCTGCGTGCGACCGTCGCCTGCGGGTAGCGCTTGGTGAACGCCGCGACGAGCTCGGGCTCCCGGGCGTACACCGCGACGAGCTCCGCGCCCTCGCGGAGCATCGTCGCGACCTGGCTGTTGATGTGTCCGTGGTTGAGACCGATGGCGGCAAACCGTATGGACGGCCGTGCGCGCGGCGACGGCTGGGTGCGAGTCGCCGTGTCCACGTGTATCGAGCGTCCGCCGCGGGCCGGGTCGAAGGCGCCGGCGGGCAACACCGCCATTGCGGCGCCGGACCCGCCGAGTGTGTTGATGAAGGTTCGTCGGTTCATTCGGCCTTCGTCATTCGGCCATCGGCCTTCGTCGTCGCGGGCGGCGATGCGCGGACCGGCGGCCGTCGTGCAGGCGGGTAGGGCGGCTCCCCGAGCCGCGCCGTGCGGCGCGTTCGGGGAGCGCTTTACCTGCCCGGCCGGGCTCGGAGAGCCGGCCCTACCAACGGGCTCGGAGTGCCGGCTCTACCAACGGGCTCGGAGAGCCGGCCCTGCCAATCAGCGATCTCAGAACTGGAAGCGCAGGCCGAGCTGCACGACGCGCGGCGTATCCACGTTGAAGATCTGCATGAACGTCGGGCTGTTGATCGACGTGTTCGGATTACCCCACCGCGAGTGGTTCAGCACGTTGGACGCCTGCGCGCGGAACTCGACGCGGTAGCGCCCGATCGGGATGTTCCGGAACAGCGACAGGTCCAGGTTCCACACCGACGGCCCGCGGAAGGCGTTGCGGCCCGTGTCACCCCATTCGAGGCCACTCGGGTGCGTGAAGGCCGTCGGATCGTAGTACTTCTCGTCCGGTCCCGGGGTGCCGACGCGACGGAGTTCACCGACCTGGTTGGCGGTGACGCTGCCGGCACCCGGCGCGAGCAGCGCCGGGTTGTTGCCGCCGATGGAGAACGGCGTGCCCGAGAACGCGGAGAAGATGCCGTTGACCTGCCAGTCCTTGACGATGTAGCCGAGTAGGTTCTGGCTCTCGCGCATGAACGGCAGTTCGTAGACGGCGGCCATCTGCAGGATGTGCGTGCGGTCGTAGCCGGCGAGTGCGTAGTTGCGGTGCCTCTGTGACGGGATGTTCCACATCAGCCCCGTCCACCCGTCGTCGTCGGTGTCGTTCATCGCCTTGCTCCAGGTGTAGGCGCCCTTGATGAGCAGCCCGTTCTTGAAGGGGCGGTTCAGCTGCATCTGCAGCGAGTGGTTCTTGCTGGTGGTCCAGGCTCCCCAGTCGAGGATGTTGGCCGTGCCGGACTGGGCGAAGAACTGCCGGCCGGCATTGCCCGTGCCGGGCTCCGCGTAGTTGAGGTTGATGTCGGCGTAGCCGCCGTTGTTCTGCGTGCCGACGTACGCGACGCTCGCCACGAGGTCCAGCGGCAGGCGACGCTCGAACGTGACGTTCCACTGGTGCAGGTCGGCACGATCGACGTTGTCGGGGTTGGGCGTCCGCATGTCCACGCCCGCCGGCAGACGGACGCGGCCCGTGCTCAGGTCCGGGGTGGCGATGGGCGGGATGCCCTGCTCCAGGCTGCCGATGTAGTTGAAGCCGGCCGCCGAGTCACCGAACGCGATCGTGAGCGGGTAGAAGCCGCGCAGGGGCCGCGACCACGGCATCGGGTTGTAGGTGACGCCGTAGCCCGCGCGGAACACGGTGCTGTCGTCGATGCGGTAGGCCAGGCCGAGACGCGGTGCCACATAGAGGCTGCGCGGCTTCAGGCCGACGTCCTCGGGCACGCCACCGCGGCCGCCGATCAGGACTTCCCACGTGCTGAAATCGAGCCGCTCGAGGCCGCGGTCGGCGCGGCGCATGATCGGATACCACTCGAATCGCAGGCCGCCGTTGAACGTGAGCTTGTCATTGATCTGCCAGCGGTCGCGCACGTAGATGCCGTGCTGCCATTCGCGCGTGGTCATCTCCTCGGCCTGCACACTCTTGCCGTAGGAACTGGCCAGGCCCATGAGGAACGCCGCGTAGCCGTTGAATCCCAGCACCGGCTGGTAACCGGGCGCACCGGTCACGTTGCCGCCGAAGTCGAAGCGCCCGCGCGGGCCCGCGCCGATCTCCGGCTGCCAGTGGTTCATCTCGAGGTGATTGAAGTCGTAGCC
>JAEYZV010000346.1 GCA_023427865.1 Acidobacteriota bacterium | reverse complement strand
ACCGCGCGCCGGCAGGCCCCCTCGTCGCGTGGCCTGGAGCCGGGTGCGGTGGCGCGCCCGCAAGGGGTGTGTGCATGAACACGTTTGCTGGCCAGGTTGAGACCCGCCTTCGCCTTACGGCTTCGGCGCGCCAGGCAACCGGCCGTACCGAGACCGGGCAGGCTCGGAGAGCCGGCCCTGCCGCGGCCATCGACACCGAAGGAACGATGGCTTTCGTGCTGGCCCGGTGCAGGGCCCTGGGCTGCGTCCTCGCGTTCGCCGTGATGCCGGCCATGGGGTGGGCACAGTCGCCGGCTCCGCAGCCGCCGCTGGGACCGCTGACGGACGTCCGTGGTGTGGTGGTCGCGGGCGAGACGGGGAAGCCCGTCGAGGGCGCGGCGGTCGTCGTCGAGGAGAGTGGCGGCGCCACGGTCACCGACAAGGCGGGACGCTTCTCCGTGCAGGCGCCGGCAACCGGCGTGATTCACGTCACGGTGAGCGCGGGTGGGTTCCTGCCCCTGCGTATCGAGTTGACGAGCTCGCCGGAGCTCCCGCCGCTCGAGGTCGTCCTGAAGGACGACCTGCACTACGCCGAAGCCGTGACCGTCGGGCCGGCGCCTCGCGATCCCTTCGAGTCGTACCAGCCGACATCGGTGCTCGCCGGCCAGGAGCTCGACATCAAGACGGACGGATCGCTCGGTGCGCTGCTCCGCACCGAGCCTGGCGTCTCCGAACGTTCGATGGGCCCGGGCCCGTCGCGCCCGATCATCCGCGGCCAGGATGGCGATCGCGTCCTCGTGCTGCAGAACAGTCAGCGGACGGGCGACATCTCGAGCCAGTCGGGAGATCACGGCGTCACCATCAACCCGGCGGCCGCGACGCAGGTGGAAGTCGTGCGCGGACCGGCGACGCTGCTCTACGGCGCCAACGCCATTGGCGGGCTCGTCAACGTCATCTCGAACCACATTCCGACCCAGCCGGTGACGATGACGACGGGGCAGGCGCAGGTGGATCTGGCGACGAACGCCGGGCAGGCCGGGGTGGCCGGTGACCTCACGGTCGGCAACGGGCGCTGGGCGCTCAACGCAGGTGCATCCGGCCGTCGTTCCGGCGAGTACGGCACCCCGCTCGGCGACGTCGCCAACTCGCAGGTGCGTGCGGCGTTGGGCAGCGTTGGCGTGTCGCACACCTCACAGGACGGCTATTTCGGCGCCGGCCTGCAGCTCGACGACTCCCGATACGGCGTGCCTGTCGTGCACGGGGGCGAGATCGAGCTCACCCCGCGGCGCCAGGTCTATGGCACGCGCGGCGAGTTCCGCAACCTCCCCGGCTTCTTCTCGTCCGCGCGCGGATCGCTGGCGTACCACCGGTACCGGCACGACGAAGTGGAGGGTGGCGACGTCGCCACGCAGTTCGAGAACGATCTCTTCGACGTCGACGTGCGCGCCACGCATCGTCCCGTGGGCCGCATGACGGGCACGGTCGGCGTGTCCGGGTACCACCGCCGCTTCGAGGCGTTGGGCGAGGAGGCCCTCTCGCCCCGCGTCGACCAGAACGTGGTCTCCGCCTTCACGTACCAGGAACTGGCCTGGGCGCACCTGACGCTGCAGTTCGGCGGGCGCTACGACCGGGCCAGCTATTCCCCGCGCGGCGGGCTGCTGCCCCGCAGCTTCGACAACGGGTCGTTCTCCGTGGGATCGCTGATCAGGCCGACCGACGCGAGCACGATCGCGGTCAGCTTCGCGCGCGCCGCGCGCAACCCGGCGCTCGAGGAGCTGTATTTCTTCGGCCAGCACTCGGGCAACCTGGCGTTCGAGATCGGCAACGAGCGCCTCGAGTCGGAAGTCGCCTACGGGCTCGACGTGTCGTATCGCGTACGGCTGCCGCGGTTCTCCGCCGAAGTCACCTACTTCAACAACACCATCAACGGCTACATCTTCCGCAACGAGATCTCCGAGGAAGAGTTCGATCGGCGGTTCGGGCACGACGCGCACGATCACGAGAACGGCCACGACCATGGCGGCGAGGTCGAGGAGTACCCGTTCGTGGAGTTCGTGGGGCGCGACGCGCGGCTGCAGGGCGTGGAAGCGCATGCCGACGTGGACCTGAGCTCGGGGCTGCACCTGGAGCTCGGTGTCGACACCGTACGCGGGCGTCAGCGGGACGATCTCGGGCCGCTGCCGCGCATCCCGCCCGCGCGCGTCACCGGAGGGCTGCGCTACCACTGGAATGCGCTGCAGGTCGGCACGCAGCTGCTCACCGCGCTCGAGCAGGATCGCGTGTACGGCGTGGAGACGCCGACCGAGGGCTACACGACGCTGCGCCTCTTCGGGGCGTACTCGCTGCAGGCGGGTCGCTTGCTGCACACGTTCTCGGCACGGATCGACAACGTCACCAACGAGCTGTACAGGAATCACCTCAGCCTGTTGAAGGACATCGTCCCCGAGATGGGACGCAATGCCAGGGTCGTGTGGGCCGTGAAGTTCTGACCGCGCGCCGCCGGCCGCGTGGCGACCTCCCGCATGTGGGTGTAGCCGCCGGACTTTACCCGGCGGCTCGCCTACAAGCGGCTGTTCCAGAGCGGTTCGGCGATCCCTCGTTCGTGGTTCTCGTAGCGCGCCATCACGAACAGCGCGTCGGACAGCCGATTCAGGTAAGGGATCACGAACGCGCCAATCTTCTCGCTGCGGGCGAGCGCGATGGCCTCGCGCTCCGCGCGGCGGCACACGGTCCTCGCCACGTGCAGGTGTGCGGCGCCGGACGCGCCGCCGGGAAGCACGAAGTTCTCGAGCGGCCCGACGACCTCGTTGAGCTCGTCCATCAGCTGCTCCAGCGCATCGACGTGCCTCGCCTCGATCTGCGGAATCCTGAAGGCCGCCTTGTCGGCCTCGAGGAAGCAGAGGTCGGACCCGAGGTGGAACAGCTCGTTCTGGATCACGGCGAGCGCCTCGGCAAGCCGCGGCACCACGCCAGTGGCGAGCGCGACGCCAATCGCCGAGTTCAGCTCGTCGACCGTGCCGTAGGTGCCCACCCGCAGCGAGTCCTTCGCAACCCGCTGTCCTCCCCCGAGCCCCGTCGTTCCATCGTCACCCTTGCGCGTGTAGATCCTCGTCAACCGGGGCATCGGTCCAGTGT
>JAEYZV010000258.1 GCA_023427865.1 Acidobacteriota bacterium | reverse complement strand
GGGTAGCGGGCAGCGGGTAGCGGGCAGCGGGTAGCGCGACTGGGCATTCGGGCATTCGGCTGAGACGGGCCTGGCGAGAATCGCGTGGTGATTCGTTTGGGAAGGTAGGGCGCGCTCCCCGAGCGCGCCCATCGACGAGCGCGCGGTGGCTCACCCGACGCAGTTCGTTCCTCGCCGTTGACACCCTCCGTCGACGATGCGAGCGTCGTCGGCGCGGGCGGGATGGCGATGCGGCGCGCTGGCATCGCCCCTGCTTCAGCATGACGGCAACGGGGCGGACACGCATGGAAAACGGCGGGGATCTCGAAGGGCGTGTGCAGAATCTCGAAATCCGCTTCGCTCGCGTGGAGCAGATTCTGCCAACGCTCGCGACCAAGGACGACCTGAAGGGTATGCCTACGGTCGACGACCCGAAGGGGTTCGCCATGAAGGCCGACCTCGAGCGGTTCGCGACGAGGGACGATTTCGAGCGGTTCGCGACGAAGGACGATCTCGAGCGGTTCGCGACGAAGGCGGACCTGCAACGCTTTGCGACGAAGGAGGATCTCGAGCGCTACGCGACGAAGGAGGACCTCGAGCGGTTTGCTACGAAAGAGGATCTCGACCGTTTCGCAACGAAGGAGGACCTGGCGCGGTATCCGACCACGGACGATCTCGACCGCCGGTTCGAGCAGGAAGGGAGAGAGATGCGACAGTTCGTGCTCGAGCATCTCCGCCTCCTGCGATCCGAGATGACGGCCGACATGCGCGTGCTGCTGGAGCAACAACAACAGGCGATCGGTGCCGCGATCGACATGGCAAGGGCTGCGCAGGAAACAGCCACGTTCGCCGTGGAGGAAGTCCGGAAGGTCGGCGAGAAGGTCGATCGGTCGCTGACGGAGGCGACCGCCGCGGGCGTCGAGGCACGGGCAGCCTATGCGCTGGCCAGGGCTTCGCTCGACGAGGTGCGCGCGTTGCGAGGCGCAGGCCCGTGGCCGGGGCCCGACGATCGGTGACCACCACACCCCGTGTTGCGCGGCGCGCTGGCATCGTTCCCGCTGCGTAAGCATGAAAGCTGCAGACCGAGCCGACGTCGACGCGAAGCAACGGGACCTCGCGGTCGAGTGGCGTACCGGGCGGCTCGAACGGCGCTGACCCGCCACGTCGTCCGGCAACGAACACCACGCGACCAGGGGGTCCGTTGCGGCGTGCTCACGGGAGGCGCGCCGGATGGGCGCGCCTCAGTGGCTGTCGAGGGGCGATGTCGTCGGGCTGGTCGCGAAGGGCTCACCCGGTGCGACCCCGGACGTGTCCTGCCAGATGGTGCCCACCTGGTTGGTCGCGAAGCCGCGCCGCCCTGTGTTGCCCGCAAGCGGCTCGGCGCGAAAGTAGAAGCCCGTCTGCGTCGGCGCGCCGGTGCAGTCGTTGCCGCCAGGCGTCGAGCCGAGCGAGGCAACGAGCTGGAAGTCGAAACCGCTCTTCGGTGTGATGTCGATGTCGGGCGACGCGAACTGCTCGGTGACCAGCGTGTTCAGCGAGAGCGAGTAGTTCCCCCCACCACACACGTTCGAGAAGGTCGACTGCGCGCTGACCAGCGTGCGGAGCGACTGGATCGCCGACGCTTCGTTTGCGGAGGAACGCGCCGCTATCAGAAAGGGCGCCGCCAGCGCAGACAGGATGCCGATCAGCGCAACAACGATCAGCAACTCGATGAGGGTGAACCCGTGCGCAGCGCGCGGACGGGAGTTCGCATGTGGTCGTCGGGACATGGCACGCGCTAGCTCTGCAACTCGCGGGCCAAGACGGACGAGGACGGAGGAGGAAGGAAGGACGGAGGAGTAAGGAGTAAGGAGGAAGGAGGAAGGAAGGAAGGAAGGGAGGGAGGCGGAAGCCAGGAAGGCAAAAAAAACTCGAGGCCGGCGCGGGGCCGACCTCGAGGCGATTGCGATGCGTTCGGCCTGACTTACTCGACCGGCGTGACCGTGCCAGCGACTGCGAGCGGCTCCGGCAAAGGCGCGCCCTGCGTGTCCTGGAACACCGTGCCGCGCTCGTCGGTCGCGAAGGAACGCGAGCCCGTGGAGCCCAGCTGCTCGGGCACCGCGAGGGCGTAGTAGCCCGAGACCGCGTTGGCACCCGAGTTATTGCAGGTCGCCGCCGCGAGCGTCACATCCACGGAGGCCGCCGCCGCCTGCAGGCCCACGGCATAGCCGCTCTTGCCGGCGCTGTTGGCGAGTGCTCCGACCACACCGGCCGCCGCAGCGTTGTTCACGGGGTCGAGGTCGGGGCTGATGAAGGCGGCGGTGCTGGCGCCGGCCGCGCCTGCCGGCAGGAGCAGGTCATCGAGCGTCTGCGCGAAGCCGCCGGCCGCGCAGCTCGAGGCGTACGTCGCCTGGCCGCTGTTGATGGCGCGCATCGAGCCGATGGCCGAGGACTCGTTGCCCGACATGCGGGCGCGGAGCAGGCCCGGGATGGCGATGGCCGCGATGATGCCGATGATCGCGACCACGATCAACAGTTCGATGAGCGTGAAACCCTTGTTGTTGCGGATCTTCATGGTGTCGTGTTCTCCCTCTGAGCGTTCCTGCGGTGGCCCGTACGATGGAGTCGCGCCGTGCGACCCCGAATCCTCGTGCCCCCCATAGGTAGCAAGCGCGGTGCCCCCTGGGCCCCAACCGCTCGATCCGCACAAAGCGGCGGAAAACCTCTGTATTCGACGTTGGACGCGGCCGGATGGCCGTCGCCCCCAACCCCAGGATCGGCAAACGAGTGACGAATCCTGTCAGTGCCGACAACTCACGTTACCGGAAGTGCCGATAGTTGTCAGTGCCGGGCGGTATCGGGGAGCGGGGAGCGGCGAGCGGGGAGCGGGTATCGAGGAGCGCGTACCGCGTAGCGCGTGCCCCCGTCGGGGCGCGCGGGCGGGGAGCGCGAGTGGATGCGTGCGCAGGCGCGCGTTCATAGGCCCGCGGATGGCAGCGCGTGCTCCAAGCTGCGCGCCAGATGCGCTGCGCGGAGATGACGCCGCCGACGCAAACGGCGCTGCCACCGGACGCCCGCATGGCACGCTTCGAGTCACGAGCCCTACCGGGCACCCGGCACCCGGCACCCGATACCCGCTACCCGATATCCGCTACCCGCTACCCGCTACCCGCTACCCGGTCTTCTACAGGTTGTACTTCTTGGCGTAGTAACGGAAGC
>JAEYZV010000224.1 GCA_023427865.1 Acidobacteriota bacterium | reverse complement strand
TCGACGAGCTCGAGTTCAGCCCGGAGCCGCTCATCGGTCTCCGCGGGCTCCGGGATGTCCGCTGGGACGGGCCCGCCCGCCGCACGTGTGACCATGCCGTCGGAACGTTCGGAAGACTGCGCCTCCTCGTCGCCGATCGCCGTGAGGCTCTCGTCCTCGAGATCGCTGGCGATCTCGCGCAGCATTTCCGTGCCGTCATCCGACACACGGTAGCCACGATGTGCCAGCCGGTCACGCAACCGTTGCGCCACGCGCTTCAGGCTCACGGCGAGCGCTGCGAGCGACGAGGCCATCCGGCGATGAAAGCCGATGAGCAGCAGGTGACGCTGGCGGCCGCGAAATGCGCAGAGGTTCTCGCGCATCAGCCACGCGGTCACGTCGCTGTAGAGCGCCTGCTCTTCGGCGCTCATGGCGTACTCGAACACGCGCGAATGGCGCGCGACGAACGGCACCTCGAGGAACTCCTGCGCCTGGCGACGCAGCGTGCGCTGGAGCACGGCCTGGAGACGTCGCCTCAACTCGGGCGCCTGGTGTGGCAGCACCGATCGGTCGCCCGTGTCGCAGAACACCTCGCGGAACGTGGGCAGGCGCCCGAGCAGCATCCCGGTCGGCTCCACGTACTGGACGAGCCCCCACAGTTCGGCGAGGGAGTTCTGGATTGGCGTTGCCGTGAGCAGGAGCACCGGTGAGTTGCCCCGAGTGACGACCTCGCGAACGCGGCCCGCGGTCTGGGCGTGCCTGGAGTCGCGGTCGTAGCGCCCCTCCTTGTCGTACCGCTTGTAGATGGCCGAGAACACCTCGTGCGCCTCGTCGACGACAACGAGGTCGAAAGGGTCGACGGCCTTGAGCACGGACGCGCCCTTGAGGCCTCCGGCCAGTTCGCGGTGGGTGAGGAACACGCCGGTGCCCGCGAACGCCTCGGGGTCGAGGCGGCCCTCGCGAGCTTCGATGCCGAAGAGCGTGTGCAATTCCGTCTGCCACTGCCCCAGGAGCGACTTGGGCACGATGAGCAGGACGCGGCGCATCCCTTCGGCCATCAGCTGCGAGATGACGAGGCCGGCTTCGATGGTCTTGCCCAGGCCGACTTCGTCGGCCAGGATGCAGCCGCCTTCCGGAATGCGTCGCAACGCGAACACCACGGCATCGATCTGGTGCGGGTTGGGATCGATGCGTCCATGGCGTTGGCAGGACGCGTAGCGGCGCTGCTCGTCGGGCCGCCTGAGGCGCACGAGGTCCTCGGCGATCAACCGTCGCTGGAGGGGGCCGATCCCGTTGGAGGTCATCCGCGGCGAGTGAGGTGCTGGCGAGGCGCGACCCTAGAGCTTGAACAGGTCGTCGAAGGCCTTCTTCGCGCTCGACTCGGTCGAGGGCGCGGCCGACGAGGACGTCTCGCGTTCCCACGACGCCCTCACGGTGAAGAGCGTGCAGCCGTTGGCGGCATCCTTCGGCGAGACGCGCGCCGCGATTTTCTGCGAGCACTCGAACGTCGCGCTCGTGTCGAAGTGCGCGCACTGGATGCACGCGTGCAGCGCCTGGCCGCACCTGGCACACGTGCTGAGCGACACGATCGCCGCGTCGACCGGCGCCCCGCAGCGCGCGCACTTGACGACCTCGCGGTAGCCCATGAGGTTCGGGTTGCGTGCGCCTTCCGAGGACAACCGTCGTGTGGCGGCCGGCGCGCCGGGCGTCGGCGCGGGCCGACGTTCGCGGTCGGGCGGCCGGTTCCGGTCGCGATCGTCGTCCTGGTAGCCGCGCTGGCGGTACTTGCGTTCGGACACCCTTGACTCCTCGCGCACGTCGGCAAGCCGACGTGCGCTCGTCGCTCAGGACCTGCGTGCCTCTACTCAGGTGAGCGAGCGGCGGCAGAAGTCGACGCACTTGCGCACTTCGGCCACCGGCGTCGATCCCTGCGGCACCTCGTACTCCATCTCGATGGTGGCCGGCATCCGGTACCCGTGCTTCTGCACCGACTGCAGGATGCGGCCGATCGGCGTGTCGCCCTCGCCCCAGGGGACGTTGGCGCCGCCGTTCTCCTTCGACTTGCGGTCCTTCAAATGGAAGCTGCTGATGCGGTCGTGGAACTTCTCGAGGAAGACCACCGGGTCGCCGCTGCCGGCCGCCACGTAGTGCCCGAAGTCGACGTTGGCCATGTTGCCCTTGGACACCGCGAACGCCTCGTCGAACGCCGTGAGCGTGCCCTGCAGGTGCGTGTGGTACGCGGCGTAGATCTTCCGCTTCAGTGCATAGTCGCCGATACGCTTCAGGGCCGCGCGGTCGGTCACGAGTTCCAGGGTCGTGTGCGTGGCGCCGAGCGCCTCGGCGACGTCGAACACGTACTCGAACTCCTCGTCCGACATGGAGGCCGACAGCATCTTCGTCGCGTAGATGGTGACGCCCGCGTCGTCGTACAACCTGCGCAGCGCCTTGAACCTGTCCATCGACTGCGACAGCCGCCACGCCTTGAGGTCGGCCGCGTACTTGTCGCGTGCCGCGATCTCCTCGGGCGTCGGTGGTCGCCTGCCGCCGGCGGCACCAGGGCCTGCGGCGCCTGCCGGCCGCCTCGGCATGGCGGGGGCGCCCGCGTAGGCCTCGATCGAGTTCCCCATCAACTCCACGGCGCTGATGCCGGAGTCGAGGACGTACCGCAGCACCGCATCGGCACTCTGTTCGGGCATCGCGCGGTAGCTGTAGGTGATGACGCCGATCCGGACGCCATTGATCGTCGAGTTCGGTCGTGTCGCCTGGACACTGGCCAGCGCCCGATCGCCGATCAGCGCACCTGGAACCGTAGCCATCGCCAGCTTGCCGAACTCACGGCGGGTGACACCCATGGAATTCCTCCAACGGAACGAGAGAACGCCATTCTACCTGCAGCCGTCTGGCGGTTGGCGCGCAATCACGGGCCATGCTCGGAGATCGGGCCCTACCGCGGATGGCCACGCTTGGAGAGCGGGCCCTACCTACGGCATGTACTGCCCGCCGTTCACCTCCACGACCTGCCCGGTGACGTATCCGGACAGCTCCTCCGAGGCGAGGTACAGGAAAGTGCCGGCACACTCGTCGGCCGTACCCAGGCGCCCGAGCGGGACCGTCGCCCGCATCGCCTCCAGCTGCGCCGGCGTCGAGTAGCGCTCGTGGAAGGGCGTGGTGACCACGCCGGGCGAGACCGCATTGACGCGGATGTTGTCGGCGGCGAGTTCGCGCGCCCAGCCGTGCGTGGCGGTGGAGATGAAGCCCTTGGCCGCGCCGTAGAGGACCGCGCCACCAGCGCCACCGGTGCGCGCCGCGATCGAGCTGACGTTGATGATCGCGCCGCCACCCTGGCGCCGCATGATCGGTGCGACTTCGTGCACGAACATGACCACCTGCGTGACGTTGAGCGCCAGCACCTCCTGCAGGTGCGCCTCCGAGTACTCGGCGATGCTCCTGCGGCCCAGCATCCCGCCCGCGTTGTTGATCAGCACGTCGATGCGGCCGAACCGCGCCATCGTCTCGGCGACGATGCGGGGGACCGACGCCGATTGCCCGAGGTCGCCCTGCGTGAGCAGGGTCTCGGCACCCAGCGCCTCAGCCGCGCTCGCCACCGCGTGTGCCGCGGCGACGCTCGCGTTGTAGTGCAGCGCCAGCCTGGCGCCCGCCCGCGCGAAGGCCAGCGCTGCCGCCGCCCCGATACCTGTCGAGGCACCGGTGATCAGGACGATGCGATCGCGCAGGTCGGTCACGGCCGCATGCTCCCCCGTCGACGTGCAGGTGTCTCCAAGCCAGTCATGGGCAGGATTGTAGGCGGATGGTGTCAGGGGCGTACCGTCAGGATGCCGTTCATCAGCCGCCAGTGCCCTGGGAACGTGCACACGAACGGGTAGTCGCCGGCCTGCGTCGGCGCGCGGAACTGCACGGTCACCGTCTGCCCGGGATCGACGAGCGGGCTGGCGAACAGGATCAGCGGCGACTGGGGCACGTACTGCTGCGCGACGGCGTCACCGCTGGTCAGCATCAGGTCGGCGGCCGCGCCGATCTGCTCGAGCGACCCGCGGGTGCCGAGGATGAAATTGTGCTGCATGACGTCCGGATTGGCGAAGACCAGCTGCACGAGTTGACGAGGGCCGACGCTCAGCGCCTTCCTGTCGAACGCCATCTGCCCGGGCACTACACTCAGCGCAATCGTCACGTCCGGCGTCGGCAGCTTCCCGGGGGCACCAGCCGCACCGGCAGTCGAACCGCCGGCCGCCTCGGCGCTCGTCGCGTACGCGAGGTGCGCGGCGAGTTGGCCCGGGGTGTCGTACAGCGTCCTGGCATTCGTCTGCCGTTCCACGCGGTACTTCCAGGCGCCGGCCAGCGACTGCTTCGTGCCGCCTGCCTGGACGAACAGCAGTTCCGGCGGGCTCGTGAACCCGCCGTTCCCACGGTAGTTCTGGATGCGCAGCGTGAGCGTGTTGGCGCCTGCCTTCAGTGCGCCGTCGGGCACGGTGAACACCGGCGGCCCGGGTTGTGGCGACGTGTCGCGTGGCGGCGCCGGCACGGCGTGGCCGTTCACCCAGATCTCGGCGGCTTGCGAGATGCGGCCGAAGCTCAGGGTCGCAGGCTCCGGCGAAGCGACGTGCAGCGTGCGCGTGAACCACACCACGCCGTCGAAGTCCGGCAGGCCTCGCGCCTCCCAGTTGCCGGGCACGTCCATGTCCTTCCAATTCGACGCGACCGCCGCCGGCGCGGGGACGCGCCAGTCCGGACGGTTGTTGCCGAGGCGCAAGGCGAGTGGGAGTCCGGTCACGGGCACTGCGTTCGGGTCGGCGCGGTACTCGGTCAGGAACGACGCCGTGTGCCGATGTGCGGCAACGTACAAGGCGCGACTCAGCCAGCGGTCGGAGGTGTTGACCGGCTGAAGGCTCGCTGCGTACAGCGCCTTTCCAATCGCCGGCGACGAGGCGGCGTCGGCCAGGGCGAGCACCGCGGCGAGCCGCGTGTGCAGGTCGGGGTCGGCGAGCAGTCCCGCGTCGAGGATGGCCTGCCCGCCGCCCGGCCTCGCCGACACGACCGTCGCCGCGGCCTTGCGGACACCGGCAGCCGGGTGTTTCAGTGCCGCGACAACGGCGCGCCCGGCTTCGCTCGTGAGCTCGCGCGTCGCACCCAGTCCATCGAGTGTCCAGATCGCGTGCAGCGCCCCGCCGTGCAGGCCGATCTCGTCGATCGCGGGGGCGCGCACGAGCGCGACGAGGGCGGGGACGACGTCCAGTTGCCCGCGCTCGACGAGCAGCCGCTGCGCATGGAGACGCCACAGCATGTTGTCGGACGCGAGCGCGGCCACGAGGTTCGGCAGGGTCGGCTTCACCGGTAGGGCCGGCTTCACCGGCAGGGTCGGCTTCACCGGTAGGGCCGGCTTCACCGGTAGGGCCGGCTGTCCCAGCCGGGCCGACGACTGACCGTCCGATCGCGAAGGCTCCGCTGGGACAGCGGGCCCTACCGACGGCGTCCCCTTGTACACGACGCGGTAGATGCGGCCACGATGGCGGTCGCGCATCGACGTCTCGTACGCGTTGCCCGGGCCATTGCTGTACCCGGGCGGCGTCGGGTTGTGTTGCGAGATGAAGTTGTACCAGTCGGCCACCCACACGGCGCCGTCGGGACCGACCTGCGCGTGGACCGGAGCCACCCACTCCTCGGCGCCGGCGAGCAGGTTGTAGCCGTCGCGCGTCACGAAGCCCGCGCCGTCCTTCTCCAGCACACCCTGGCCGACGATGTGCGCCGTCGGTTCGGTGATGAACGCCATGCGGTTCCAGTACGCCTTCGGAAACGACCGCGCGGTGTAGAGCTGATGGCCCGCCGCGGCCGTGTAGCCGCCGTGGACGTCCACCTGCCGGATGTACGGCGTGATGAAGTGCGCGTTGTAGAACTGCGCGAGGCTCTGGTACCCGGGGCCGCTCGCGGGCCGCCCGCCCGTGCTCAGCCCGGGCACGCGCTCGAAGAAACGGTTCGGGATCGCGACGTAGAAGCTGGGGTCGTTGTTGGCGGTGGATCCGAACACGTCGAACGTTTCCGAGAACCCGAGTCCCCACGTGTTGTTGGTCGAGCCGGTGACGAACTCGAAGTCGGATCCGTCGGGCCTGAAACGGTAGACACCCTGCGAGAACTTCATCGGCCTGCCGTTCATCTCGCCCTCGAAGCCCGCGTACCCGACCGTGCCCCAGATGTAGTTGTCGGGACCGTAGAGCAGGTTCGACGGCCCGGCATGGCTGTCGCTGATGCCCCAGCCGGTGCTGAGCACGGTACGCGTGTCGGCCCTGTCGTCGCCGTCCGTGTCCTCGAGCAGCAGCATGTGCGGTGCGGCCGCGACGATCACGCCGCCCTTGACGTGGACGAGGCTCGACGCGAGGTTGAGCCGGTCGGCGAAGACGGTGGTCTTGTCCGCACGGCCATCGCCATCGGTGTCCTCGAGGATCTTTATTCGATCGGCGCCTGGCTCGCCGCGCAGGACGAGGTTGGGGTAGTCGATCGCCTCGATCACCCAGAGGCGCCCGCGCGCGTCGAACGAGAAGGTGATCGGCTTGACGATGTCGGGCTCCTGCGCGAAGAGCTGCAGCTCGAACTCCGCCGGCACGGAGATGAACTTCATCGAGTCGGCCGCCGCGAACGGCATCTGGTATTTCGGCGCGGGGTCGCGCCTCTCGTAGTTGGGCACGTTGAAGCCGTCGAGATAGACGACCGCGGGCATCTTCAGCCGCTGCCAGGCCTGACGAGCGTCCTCGGCCACCGCCCACGACGTGCCTTGCTCGACGAGCTGCTGGAAGCCAGGGTTGCGCCACGTCCGTTCGTCGTGCCCGAGCGCGGTGTAGAAGACGCGGCCCTTGCCCTGCGTTCGGACCCACGTATATGGCTCGCGCCCCTTCTCGTGGACGCGCTCCATCAGCACCGTGCGGTTCGAGGCGTTGTGTCGCGTGTGGACGTAGGTCTCGTCCCAGGTGGCGAACGGCTTCAGTCCCCGCACCACCGGATGATCCGGCTGGACGATCTCGGCACTGAACTCGCCGGTGCCGTGGGTGTGGAACTCGCCGCCGACGAGCGGGATGTAGCGAGGTGCCTCCGTGAACATCGCCGAGGCGCAGTGCAGCGCCACGAGCCCCTTGCCGCCTTCGACGAACGCGACGAGCGCCTCTTCCTGCGCCTCGGTCAGCGTCTTGTGGTTGGCGTAGATCATCAGCGCGTCGTAGCGCGCCAGCACCTCCGGCCGCAACGCCTCGTCCGGCGTTGCCACGTGAGTCAGCTGGATCCCCTTGCGCGCGAGCGGCGCCGCCAGGATCGGCATCAACGTCATCGACGGGTGATGCGTGCTCGTGTGGCCGAGGAACAGCACCCTCAGGGGACGGCCTTCGTCATTCGGCCTTCGGCCTTCGGAGTTCGTCTCGGGGGCCTGGGCCTTGCCGCTCTGGTGTCGGGCGCCGGCGTGCAGAGAGGCCAGCGCCAGCACGACGCCCAGTGCGACGGTCAGCAGGGCTTGCGGGCGTCGTGCTCGGGAAGCGTGTCGGGACATGCGCAGTGTCATCACGGCAATCACCTGGTAGGGCCGGCTGTCCCAGCCTGGCCGCTCACATTCACCGGCGCGCGCGCGCCTTCTTCTTCGTCCGGGACGAGCGTGCCCTGCCCGGCAACTGCAGGTCGCGGAATCGGCGCGCCTGCTGCTCGATGCCGACCTCGGTCGCGAAGCGTTCGATGCTCGACGCGCCGAAGAACCCGTCAACGCCCTCGGTGCGGGCGAGCACGTACTCGACGTCCTCGGGCTCGGCGATGGGGCCGCCGTGGCAGATGACGAAGACGTCCGTGCGCACCCTGCGCGCGGCGTCGTGCATCGCCTGCACCCGAGCCGCCGACTCATCGAGCGTCAGCGCCGTCTTGGCGCCGATCGATCCCTTCGTCGTCAGCCCGAGGTGCGCCACGAGCACGTCGGCTCCGGCCCTGGCCATCTCGCGCGCACCGTCGGCATCGAAGACGTACGGGCACGTGAGCAGGTCGAGCGAGCGGGCCTCGCGAATCATGTCCACTTCGAGGCCGTACCCCATGCCCGTCTCCTCGAGGTTGGCGCGGAAGACGCCGTCGATGAGGCCGACGGTCGGGAAGTTCTGCACGCCGTCGAAGCCCATCGCCTTCAGCTGGCGCAGGAACACCGGCATGATGCGGAACGGGTCGGTGGCGCACACACCGGCGAGGACGGCCACGTCCTGCACGACCGGCAGCACCTCGCGCGCCATGTCGGTGACGATCGCGTTGGCATCGCCGTAGGGGAGGAGCCCGGCGAGCGAGCCCCGGCCCGCCATGCGGAAGCGGCCGGAGTTGTAGATGATGATCAGGTCGACGCCGCCACGCTCGGCGAACTTCGCCGAGATGCCGGTGCCGGCTCCTGCCCCGATGAGCGGCTGGCGCGCCGCCACGCGCTTGCGCAACCGCTTCAACATCGTCTTGCGCCCGATGAATGGCATCGAACCTCCGGTGGAAGAGCCTGCGGCCTTCAGGAGGGTAGGGCGCGCACCCCGAGCCCGCCAGCCCGGCGCCTAAGTGCCTCGAATGTGTAGACGAGTGCCTGCGCGAACACCGGCTCGTTTATGTGCGCGGCGACGTCCACCACCTCGACGTGCGGGCCGACGTGCGTGCGCAGGCTCTCGAACAGGGCCGTGTCGGCGCGGGGATCGTGGAAAGGCTGCCCCGGCGCGTCGATGGCGCTGACGCCATGCAGCGGCAGGACGAGCGCGGTCGGTCCAGTCGCCGTGTTCAATTGCGCCGCGATGCGGCGGCCGATCTCGACGCACTCGTCGGCCGTCGTGCGCATCAACGTGACGGTGGCATTGTGCCGATAGAGGTTGCGGTGCCGGAACCGCTCGGGCACGGTGTCGATGGCGCCGAAGTTCACCATGTCGAGGGCGCCGGCCGAGACGACCTGCGGGATGCCGCGCCGTCCCGCCGCCGTCAGCCGCGTGGGACCCGCCGTGAGGATGCCGCCGACGATCTCGTCGCACCACTCGGTCGTCGTCACGTCCATCACGCCGGCGAAGTATCCATCGTCGATGAGGCCTTCCATGGCGCGACCACCGGAGCCCGTCGCATGGAAGACCGTGACGTCGCAGCCTGCCGCCTCGAGCAGGCCGCGCACGGCCGTGACGCACGGCGTGGTGACACCGAACATCGTTGCGGCGACGAGCGGGCGCCCGGATGCGGGGGTGGCAGCGGCGTCCGCGGCAGCCGGTTCCACCATGCCGCAGATCGCGCCGGCGGCGTTGGCGAGAATGCGCCGGGAGAGCGGGTTCAGGCCGGCGATGTCGACGACCGAGTACATCAGCGTGACGTCCTTCACGTCCACGTACGGCCGCGTGTCGCCCGAGGCCATCGTCGACACGACGAGCTTCGGCACACCTACCGGCAGCGTGCGCATCGCCGCGCTGATCATCGTGGTTCCACCGCCGCCGCCCAACCCGAGCGCGCCGTCGAACCGGCCCTGCGCGTGCAGCGCGGGCACCAGGGCACACGCGCCGCGCTGCATCGTGTCCACGGCGATGCCGCGATCGCCGCGTGCCCGCAGTGCCGCGAGATCGCTGCCGCCGGCCCGCGCCACCTCGTCGGCGGTCACCTCGGCGGTAACCAGCGGGTCGCCGAGCACGCCGAGATCCATCGTGAGCGTGCGGTGGCCGCGCGCACGAATCAGGTCGCGAACGAAGCCGTACTCGTGGCCCTTCGTGTCGAAGGTGCCGAGCAGGAGGATGGTCCGGGGCGTCACGGCCGCAGCGATCTCCACGGTTCGTCTGCCGAGACGTCGACGACCGCAGGACCGTCGAAGATCGCCGGCGAGAGGATCGCAAGGAACACGAGCGTGTCGGCACCGGCGTTGTAGGTCGCGTGGACGACGTCTTTGCCGATGTGGGCAGCGTCACCTGCGCCGAGACGGCGCGACCCGTGCCCGACCCACTGCTCGGCCGAACCCGAAATCACGTAAATGATCTCTTCCATCGCGGGATGACGATGGAAGGCGTGGCCGGTGCCGGGCGGCATCCGCACGCGCACGAGCAGCAGGTCGCGCGCGTCGGTGAGCCCCGGGCGGCACAGCCACTCGTGCGGCCCCCACGGCAGATCTTCCACCTCGATGTCCGTCGAGGTCACGAATACGAGGGGGCGGGCGCCCGTCGTGCCATTCAACAGCCAATCCTCCGGGATGAGCGCACAGGTGTATCACAGCGCGCGGGCGGGCGACATATACTGCGCGGCACACTGAAGCGGGTAGCGGGTAGCGGGTAGCGGGTAGCGGGGACCGGGGACCGGGTACCGGGTGCCGGGTACCGGGGACGGTGGGTGCCGGGTCGGCGGGCGCGGTTCGTCGCCCGGGGAGAGGTGCATTCGATGAACCAGGTGGCTGCGCGTTCGATGAACCGTGCACGGCTGTTCTCGGGGATCTGCCTGGCGCTGATCCCGACCGGCGCCTCGTTTGCGCTCGTGAGCAACATCCTCGTGCCGCTGAAGCAGGAGTTCATCCTCACCAACTACCAGGTCGGGCTGATAGGCGGCGCGGCGCTGTGGGGGATGGCCATCTCGCTGCTGGTGCTCGGGCCGATGCTCGAGGCGTTCGGCCTGAAGAACGGCACGCGCCTGGCGTTTGCCGCGCACCTGGCGGGCATCACGCTGATGATTGCCGCGGTGACGCAAGTGGGCTCGCCGGCCGGCTTCTGGGTACTGATGCTCGGCGCCGCGACGCTGGCGGTCGGCAACGGCATGATCGAGGTCGCCGGCAATCCGCTCGTCGCCGCGCTGTACCCGGAAGCGAAGACCACCCACCTGAACTGGTTTCACGCTTTCTTCCCGATCGGCATCGTCCTCGGCGGACTCGTCGGATTCGTGCTCGCGAACTATGGCGGTCCGCTCGCGTACTGGCCCTTCCAGCTCGCGGTCATCTACATCCCGATTCTCGTGTACGGCGTGCTCGTGCTGCCGCAGCAGTTTCCGAAGACCGAGAACGCCGAAGCCGGCATTCCCGTCGGCGAGATGTTCCGTTACACGTTGACGAGCCCGCTGTTCCTGCTGCTGCTGGCGATGATGGCGATTACGACCTCGATCGAGCTCGGCCCGATGCGCTGGGTGCCGGCCGTGCTCGAGGCCGTGGGGATGCACGGCATCCTCGTGCTCGTGTGGATCAGCGGGTGGATGGTGGTGCTGCGCCTGCTGGCGAGCCATTTCGTGGAGCGCCTCGCGCCCACGGGCATGCTGCTGACGGCGGCCGTGCTCACCGGCACCGGCCTCTTCCTTCTGAGCTTCGTGGAAGGGCTCTGGTCGGCGCTCGCGGTCGCGACGATCTTTGCGTGGGGCGTGGCGTTCTTCTTCCCGACGATGGTCGGGCTCGTGAGCGAGCGACTGCCGCGCACCGGATCACTCGGAATCGTGCTGACCGCCGGTGTCGGGCTGGGCATGGCGGGCGGCGTCGGCGTGCCGGTGATGGGCCGCCTTGCCGACGGGTTCCTCGCCGATGCGCTGGAACCCTCCCGCGTGACGAGTGTGCTCGAGCGGGTGGAGCGGCAGTTCCCGGAGCACCTGGCCGCGGCGTCGAGCGGCGCGGGGTCGGTCCGCGCCAGCGATATCGAGGACGCGCTGTCGGCGACCCGCACGGCCCTGGCGTCGCTGCGTGAGTCGGGAGGCGTGCGCGGCGATGCGGCGGCCACGGCGCTGCGCGCGGTCGTGGCCACGCGCCTCGACGACCCCGTGGTTGCAGACGCCGGTGCGATCCTGCAGCCGGCCGAAGCGCGTGGCGGCCAGGCGTCGTTCCGGTATGTCGCCCCTGCCGCGCTCGTCCTCGTCGCGGTGTTCGGCACGATGTACGTCAACGACCGGCGGCGGGGCGGGTATCGCGCGGAACGCCTGTGATCAGGCGCGTGCCGCCGCGTTCACGGGGAGGCGCAGGGTGAACGACGTGCCCTCGCCTTCCGTGGCGTCGACGAGGATCCGGCCCCCCATCTCGCGCACGCAGTCCTCGACGATGGCGAGTCCGAGGCCGATGCCCGGCACGTCGGCGAGATCGGGGTGATCGGCGTGTGCGCGAGTGAACCGACGGAAGACCGTCTGCAGGGCGCCGTCCGGTATGCCCACCCCGTTGTCGCGCACGGTGACATCCACGGTGGCCTCCGATTCGTCGAGGGCGGCGCTCACCTGGACGAACCACCGCGGCTTTGCCGGATCGGCGTACTTGATGCCGTTGGACAGCAGGTTGATGAGCGCCAGTTCGAGCCTGCCCACGTCGACGGTCAACTCGGGCATGTCGTCCTGGACGACGATCTCGACGCCCTTGGCGTCGGCCATGTCGCGGAGCTGCCGCGCGGCCTCGCGGGCGACGGCGGTGATGCTGACGGCCTGCAGCAACGGGTTGTCGGCGTCGTCGCGCAGCCGCGTGACGGCCTCGAGCTTGCGCGTGAGTTCGATCAACTGCCCCAGGTTGCGGTCCACGGCGGCCCACGTGCGTGACGCGCGCTCGGCGTCGAGGTCCGGATGCCGGAGCAGCACGAGGCCGAACTGCAAGGTGCTCAGCGGCTGCCGCCATTCGTGTGCGGCCAGTCGTGTGAACTCCTCGAGGCGGCGGGATTGGTCGGCGATGGTGGCCGTATAGAGCGCGATGAACGTCTCGACGGTGGCCTGCGACAGCACGTTGATCGCCTGCTGCAGGCGCAGGACGAGTGCCGCGCTGCCGCCCAGGGGCGGCTCGAGGACGAGCCGCTCCGTTTCCTCGATCACGAACGTGGTGAGCACGGCGCCGAGGATGTGGTACTCGCGCAGGACCTGGTGCAACGACGCCCGCTGGTCGTGTCGCAGCTGCCCCAGCTCGCGCGCCTTGTCCAGGATGACCGTGTTGGCCGACACGGCTTCCTCGTCGGGCGCGCCGAGGTAGCGTCCCACCTCGGTGATGAGCGCCGGGATATGGTCGAGCAGCGAGTGGCTCGGGAACACGTCCCGGCTATCCACCGGCAGGATCTGCAGGAGTCGGTCGAACCACCGCGCGGCCAGTTCGTTGTGCTGGGCCTGAATGCGTCCGGCGATCAGCGCATCGAACTCGGCTACGGGCATACCGCCTCAGCTTACCGCAAGCGCGGCCGCTGGCTGGCATCGCGTGCGCTGCAGGGCGCCGGCGCGGGCCGGGGACCCATGACCTCGTGGCGGCCTGGTGCATGCGATCGATGCCAGCAGTTCGTCCGAGGATCGGTGCGGCCGTCGCTGGCGCGGCCGGCCAAACCTGCCCGGTATCATTGGCGCATGCTGACGCGGCTGCGTGTGAAGAACTTCAAGGCCTGGGGCGAGGCGCTCTGGGCCGAGGGGGTGGCGTTGTCGGACATCACGCTGCTGCTCGGCCCGAACTCCGCGGGCAAGACCTCGCTGCTGCAGTTGCCGCTGCTCCTCAAGCAGACGTTCGAGAACCCCGATCGCTTCGTGCACCTGGACCTCGGTGGACGGGCATCCGATCTCGTCGATCTCGGCAGCTACGCCTCGCTCGTGCACGGACACGACGCGAGCCGCGAGCTCGGCATCGGCTTCGGTGCAGACACGCCGGGGCCCGAGGGCTCGTCGCCCATCGGGTACGCCGCGACGTTCACGTCGCTCGACGGCGCGCCGGTCGTCAAGCGACTCGAGCTCAGCGGAGACGGTGTGACCTACTCGGTCACGCAGCAGTCGCAGGGCGGGTATCGCATCGAGGCGCCCGGGTACGACGCGCGGCAGGCGGACGGCGGCATCGATGCCCGGCGCTCGTTCCAGCCGGAGCGGTCGCTCGCGTTCTCGCAGGACGCCCTGGCCGCCGTCGGGGCACGGGCTGCAGCCATCCAGGACCTCTCGCTGCGCCTGCGAAAGGCGATCGACGCGGTGGCGTACCTCGGTCCGTTGCGCGAGCCGCCTGAACGCACGTACCTGTGGAGCGGGGTGGAGCTGCGCGACATCGGCAGGCGCGGCGAGAAGGCCGTGCACGCGCTGCTGGCGAGCGACAACACGGCCGTGCGCCCGCGAGACGATGCTGAGGGCGGCAGGCAGTGGCTCGTGGGCAAGGTCTCGGCGTGGCTGGCACGGCTCGGTGTGGCCGACGAGCTCGTGCTCGAGCGCCAGGGACACTCGCGCCACTACGAACTGGTGGTAGTTCGCGGCGGCCAGCGCGCGAACCTCATGGACGTCGGCTTCGGAGTCTCGCAGGTGCTGCCGATGATCGTGCTCGCCCACATCGTGCCGCAGGGCTCGACGATCGTCGCCGAGCAGCCCGAACTGCACCTCCATCCGCGCGCACAGGTCGGACTCGCGGAGCTGATGGCGAGCGTCTCGCGCGAGCGGCGCGTGCAGTTCCTCGTCGAGACGCACTCGGAACACCTGTTCCGCCGGCTGCAGACGCTGCTGGCGCACGAGCAGCTGCTCCCGTCGCAGTGCGCGCTCTATTTCGTCGACGGGGGCAGCGGCGCGCAGGCAACGCTCAGCCCGCTCGAAGTCGACGAGTTCGGCCGCGTCGCCAACTGGCCGGCGCAGTTCTTCGGCGACGCGGTCGGGGAGACCGAGCGGCAGACCCGGCGCATGCTGGAGCGCGTGACGCGGAAGCGGTCGGTGACCGGTGCCTGATTGCGTCGTCGACACGAACGTACTGCTCGTCGCCAGCGCCGCAGAGCCGTTCTCGCCGTTCGCCGACACGCACGTGCCACCCGGTCAGCAGCGCATCGTCTTCGAATGGCTCGCGGCGTTCCGCCGCGACACGACGCGCCGGCTGGCACTCGACGACGCGTGGCGCATCTACGAGGAGTATCGCAACAGACTCACCGACCAGGACTTCGGGCTGCTGGCGATTCACGACAAGCTCCAGACGGCACGCATCGTGACGCTCGAATGGGATGCGGCAGGGTACGCCGTCGTGCCAGCCGCGTTGCAGACCAGCGACCCGTCCGATCGGAAGTTCCTCGGTGTGGCTCTCAGCGATCCCGCCACGATCGTCATCGTCAACGCCGCGGACTCGGACTGGCTCGAGATCGAGCGTGAACTCGACGCGGCGGGCGTCAGGGTCGTCCACCTGCTCGAGTCGTGGCTGCGGGAGGGCATGGCGAGCCGATGACGCCGGACGAGTTCTTCCGCTTCCCGCACACGCCGCACCTGCTGTGGCTCGGGGAGGTGCCGCCGCGAGCGGACAAGGTGCTGTCGCTGCAGGATGCCGACGAGTTCCTGTCGCAGGAGGTGACGGTCGAAGAGAAGGTGGATGGCGCCAACGTAGGCCTGTCGGTGGACGAGCAGGGCAACGTCCGCGCGCAGAACCGCGGTGCGTACGTGGCGAAGGAGGCGTGCCATCCGCAGTTCCGGCCGCTGTTCCGCTGGCTGCACGAGCGCCGCACCGTGCTGCTCGACAACATGCCGCCGCACGTGATCGTCTTCGGCGAGTGGTGCTACGCCGTCCACAGCGTGCGCTACACGAGGCTCCCAGACTGGTTCCTCGCCTTCGACGTGTTCGATCGCGACAGCGGGACGTTCTGGAGCATGGCGCGCCGCGACGCGCTGACCGACGCGCTCGGCCTCGCGCGCGTCCCCCACGTGGGCGGCGGCCGCCTGGCGTTGCGCGACGTGCCATCCCTGCTCGGCCCGTCGAGCCTCACCGACGGACCCGCCGAAGGGGTGTACCTCAAGTGGTCGTCGGGCGGTGGCGCGCGGAGCCGTGCCAAGGTCGTCCGCCCCTCGTTCGTGCAGGGCATCGACACGCACTGGACCGGCCGCGCGATGCAGGTGAACGCCCTCGCAACGCCACGCTGACCGGTGGGACGGCGTCCCCTCCACGCCGCGGTGCACGTCATCGGCCCCACCGGGGTGCGCCTGCCGACTCGGCTGCGCACGAGCGACCGCGCCCCGCCGGGCGCGCCGCGAGGCCGCGGAGTCTTCCCCGCCGGAGCGCACGATTCCCCACAACTCCCCCCGCCCGCGTGTCCCTCCACGTTCCCCACACGCGTCAGGACGATGGTCGGTCCCGGGCACACATATTGCTCAACAGGGGCGCAAGCCGGCAGGAGTCCACACCCACACCATCCCCCGCGGAGCACGACCCGCTTCCCCTGAGATCGATGCCACACACCGTTCCCTCACTCGACGCCCTGCTGACGATCGTCCATGCCGAATTCCTCGAGATGCCGGGCATGCGCCTGACGCGAGAACAGGTGAGGCGTCTCTGGCACCTCGACGAGGAACTGTGCGACGTGGTCACGAGGCGGCTCCTGCAGGACCGGGTCGTCGAGCTCGATCGCCGCGGGCGACTTCACCTGCCGTCGGTCACGCCGTGAGCGTCGGGCGATCGTCGCGCGCGTCCGGCCGCATCGCGGCGGCGGCGATCGTCATGGCGGCATGCGGCACGTCTGCTGACGTACCAGCCCACGCGCAGGCGATCGTCGGCTCGGAGCACGTGCACGTCGTGGCGGCCGGCGAGTCGCTGGGCGTGATCGCTGCCGGCCATGCAATGACCGTGCAGTACCTCGCGTCGCTGAACGACCGCCCCGTGGGCGCGACGCTGAAGGTCGGTGTGTCCCTGCGCATCGACGACCGGCATCTCGTACCGATGGGCCTGATCGACGGCGTCGTCGTGAACGTGCCGCAGCGCCTCCTCTTCCTCGTCGAGCAGGGCCGCGTCGCCGCCGTGTACCCCGTAGCGGCCGGCAGGCCCGCCTGGCGCACGCCGGTCGGCCAGTTCCGGGTCGCGACCCGCGAGATCGATCCGGTCTGGGACGTGCCCGCCTCGATCCAGCGGGAACAGCTCTCGCTCGGTCGCCCCGCACCGGTTCGCGTACCTCCCGGGCCGGAGAACCCGCTCGGTGACCGCTGGCTCGGCCTCGATGCGTTGGGCATCGGCATCCATGGCACCAACGCGCCGGGGTCGATCTACCGCCTGTCGACGCATGGCTGCATCCGGCTGCAGCCGGCGCACGCCCGTGAGTTGTACGACCGCGTGGCTGTGGGCACCCCTGTGGCCATCCTGTACGAACCGGTGCTCACCGCGTTGGTCGACGGCCAGTGGTGGCTCGAAGTGCACCCCGACGCGTACCGTCTCGCGGGCGATCGCACCACGGCCGCGATCGCGCGGCTCGAGGCCGCCGGGCTCACCGTCGATCCCAACATTCGCAGTCGCATCGCCGATGTCGTGGCGCGGGCACGCGGCCGGCCCGAGTTGCTCACGGTCGTCACCGTCCCGTCGCTGTCGCCCTAGCGCGTAAGCGGTATCTGGCACGTGCGGTGCGATCTGGCCTTGACCGACCTGCCGAACCTCTCGTTCACGGGCGCCGCGTTGACGTCGGAACGCGACGAGTCGCTCGCTGCCGGCATGGACGGCTTCCTGGTCAAGCCGATCGACCCGACGTGCTGGCGCGCACCATCCTCGCGCACGTCCCGGTGCTCACGAGCGTGGACGTCCCCGCCGAGTAGACGCACCTCGCCCGCGCCGCCACCGCGCGGCGAGGGGCGAACCACGTCACGTTTCGTCCGTGGTAGGCTGCCGCGCGTCGGCCCTCCCTGACATCGTTCATTGCCCGAAGGGGCTCGCGTGCGCCGACGGCGGCGGGCGAGGGATTCCCGCCCGCAAGATCTCACGTGGGCCCGCGGCACCGGACGCCCGGCTGCATCCGTCCGGCGAACGGCCGGAAGGCGGGGAACATCGTCTCAGGTGCACGCATGCCTGCAGACGGCGAGCGGCCAGCGTGCCCGACGGAGGTCGGCTGATGTTGCGGGGATGGGTGCTCCTCGTGTCTTGCTGCGCCTGTGCGGCGGTCCTCTCCGCCCAGGTGCCGTCGTCGCCGCCGGCACCGCCGCGCGACCGCATCCTGCCTCCCGCAGCCACAACGGCGGCCGGCGACGCGCGTGTGTTCGGGCGCGTCGTCGATGCCGCGACGTCGCGGCCTCTCCGTGGTGCGTTCGTCGTCGCCGTGCCGCACCGGCTCGCCGGCGGCCCGGTCATCAGCGACCCCCGCACTGCGCCGACGCCGCCCGTCGCCACCCGCACGGATGCCGACGGACGATTCGCATTGGGGGAACTCCTGCCAGGTGAGTATTCCCTGGTGGCCCGCAGGTCCGGCTACGTCCAGCAGCAGCTCGGGCAGGCGTCGCCCTCGACGCCCGCACGCCGGCTCGTCGTGGAGCGCGGTGCCGTGGCCGGGCCCATCGAGTTCGCGTTGATGCGCAGCGCGGTGATCAGCGGCCGCGTGCTCGATGCCGTCGGCGCGCCTGCCGAGCGCGTGTATGTGAGCGCGGTGCAACTGCGACGTGTGGACGGCGCCTGGCGCCTGCAGGGAGTCCAATCGGCCGAGACCGACGATCTCGGCGAGTTCCGGCTGTTCGGGCTGCCGCCAGGGAGCTACCTGCTCTCTGCGGTGCCATCTCGCGGAGCCGTGCCGCCGGGCACGTTCGCGACGCCGCCGGACCGCGACGTGGTCCCGACGTTCGCACCGTCGGTGACCAGCCCTGCCGACGCGCAGGTCGTGCGCGTGTCGGCCGGAGAAGAGGCCGAAGCGCACATCCATCTCCTCGAGGCCGTCCTCGCCACTGTCGAGGGGCGTGTCGTGGACAGCCGTGGGGCCCCCGTGCGCGATGCGTTCGTGAACCTCCAGCCGCAGGGCCCGCTCCGCGTGTGGCCAGGCATCAGCACACAGGTGCAGCCCGATGGCTCGTTCGTCATCCACGACGTGCCGCCCGGTGCGTACACCGCGGTGACCGCACCGCGGCTTCCGTTCGGAACTGCGGACGACCGCGCGGCATTTCTTGCGCGCAGCGAGTACGGTGAGGCCGATGTGGACGTGGACGGCGACGTGTCCGGCCTGGTGATCAGGACGCAGCCCGGCACGACACTGCGGGGCCGGCTCGTCGTCGATGGCGACGCGACGGCGCTCCGTGGCCGCGACGTGCGAGTGCATGCGACGTCCATCGACCCATCGGGGCGGTGGAACAGGCAGGTACGCGGCCGCGTGCTGCCGGACCTCACGTTCGAGGTGACCGGCGTCCGCGGCCGGGCAGTGCTGCGCCTCGGCAATGCGCCGGATGGCTGGTGGACGCGCACCGTGCGAGTGGGCCGCGTGGACGCCACCGACGGGTACGACTTCGGCGTCGCGCGCACCGTCACGCAGGTCGAGGTCGTCGTGAGCACGACACCGAGCGGCCTGCGCGGACGCGTCGTCGACCGCGAACACACGGGGACACCAGACGCCGTCATCGTCGGGTTCGATGATGACGAGCGGAAGTGGGGACGCGCCGTGGTCGCCAACACGTTCATGGTGCGACCGGTGGAGGACGGCACCTGGTCGGTCGACATGATTCGCCCGGGAGCCTACCGGCTCGTCGCCCTGCCCGCCGCCGCGGTCCGCGGCGACGACATCGGCGATCCGGAGTACCTGAGGCAGTTGCACCCGCGCGGCCGCACCGTCGTGATCGGCGAGGGCGAGACCCCGGAGGTCGCGCTGGAGGTGCAGGAGCCATGACGCGCCGGACCGTGATGGTGATCCGCGTGATCGCCATCACCACCCTGGTCGTGTGCCTGGCGCTGCCACGTGGTCTCGTCGCCCAGGCGCAATCGACCGTCGTGTGGGGCCAGCTGCGCACGCAGCGGCCCGACGGCGCCGGCGGCGTCAGCGGGCGGGTCGTCGACGCCACCGCGGGACGACCACTCCACGGCGCGACGATCAGCCTCTCGTGGCGAGCCACAGGCACTGACGTTCCGGTGCATTTCTCGGCGCGCACCGGCGTGGACGGCTCGTTCGCGATCGAGCAGCTGCCCGACGGCGCCTACTTCGTGCACGTGCGTCGGGAGGGGTTCGTCGACCCGCCGGGCATGCACACGGCGCGGCAGGTGGAGGTACGCGGCGGTGCGACGATCGACATCGGCGACGTGCGCCTGCTGCGCGGCGGTGTACTGACCGGGCGCGTGCTCGACGAGCACGGCGAGCCGGTCGAGCGCGCGAGGGTCACCCCCATCCTGCGTCCGCTGGGACACGAGCTCCTGACGCCCATTGGCAGGATCACGACCACCGACGATCGGGGCGTGTACCGTGCACATGGACTTACTCCCGGTACGTACACCGTGCGTGCCGTTCCGATTGGCCCGTCGGGGCGAGGGCCTGTACGACTGCAGGGGGAAGAGCCGGAACTGCTGCCGGCCTTCGCCCCGTCGGCCGGTGAGCCGTCGACGGCGGACTTCGTGGAGGTTCGGGCCGGTGAAGAGGCGCTGCTCGACGTGCGCCTGCCCGCCGGACGCGTTGCCACTGTGGTGGGGCGGGTTGCCATCACCGACGACGGACCGGTGTCGTCCGGCCTGACCGTGTCACTCCGCCCGCCCGCCGGCGACATGCAGCTGCACCTCGCCTCTGGCGTCACACGCCCCGGGGGGCACTTCGAGTTCACCGACGTGGCGCCGGGCCGCTACCTCGTCGTCGCGGAGGAACCGGCCGTCCACACCCGGCAGGGACCGATCCGCCGACGCGTCGGGTGGGTGGAGATCGCCGTCACGGGCGAGCCGGTCACCGGTGTCGTCGTGCCCATGGGGTATGGGTCGACGGTGCGTGGGCGCATCGAGGTCGATGGCGGCGAGTTCGCGACACTGGTCGGCAGGCCGCCGCACGTCGTGGCCTCGGCATCCGCCGAGCGCCGCCCGCTCCCGGGGCCTTCGATACATGCGCAGGTGACGAGGGACCTCACGTTCGAACTGACCGACGTGTGGGGGCATCGCCAGGTGCAGGTCATGGGCCTGCCGAGCGGCTGGTGGCTGAAATCGGTGCTGATCGAAGGCGAGGACGCCGTCGACGGCCACGCCTTCCCCGTGAGCGGCACCGTGGACGGCGTCGTCCTCCTCGTCAGCGCGCGGCCGTCAGGCATCACCGGGCGGGTGCAGGGCACGGGCGGCCAGTTGCAGGGGGCGTCGGTCGTCGTGCTGCCGGGAGACGGCAGCGGTCCGCGGCCTGGTCCGGCCGCTCGTCGCGACGTCGCGAGCGTCGCGGCCGATGGTGCCTTTACTGCGACCGGCGTTCGCCCGGGTCGCTACACGCTCGTGGCGCTCTCCCCACGCGCCCGCAGTGCCTACGACCGACTCGGTCGCGAAGCGCGGCAGGCACTGATCGCTGCTCACGGCCGCCCTGTCGACGTCGTCGAGGGTCGCCTCGAGACCGTGACGCTGCGGCTCGTCGAGCATTGAGGTCCACTCGCCCAAGCCGCACGCCGGCGCCCCAGCGCGTCGAAACGTGCGTCCTCCAACCGGACGGTCGACGGCATCTCGAGTGTAGGCAACGAGCTCGGCGACAGGTGTTGGCGAGGGCCGCGCACGAGCTGGCGCTGCTCTGAGCGGCCGGTCTACGCTTCGAGCGGCATGCCCGGACACTGGCACCAGGAGCATCGATAGCCCATGACCAACATTCGCGGAACGGACCTCGACATCTTTCCGCTCCTCTC